>NZ_JBXXZH010000008.1:0-85722 GCF_059640475.1 Calothrix sp. CBUCES-K 9914 | reverse complement strand
ATAAAGATTTGCGCGAAACCCTTGATTTTTCAAGATTTTTAGGGAACGAATCAGCCCTGCTTATTAAGGGGGGTTGGGGGATCAAAGTGACCTCACCTAATAACCATGTCTTTAACTTTACGTTTATATATATCTCTAATAATTGTTATTGGCTGCGCTTTGCTCAAACAGAATGCTTGGTCGATGCTAAGTGTTTATGTAGTTTTAGCATTAATTTGGGCTAGTATATTACGTGCAAAACTTCCCAAACTTGCAGCTTTACTCGGCACTGAATTACTATTCCTATCATTCTTAGCACTTCCTCTAGGTTGGGAACGCGCGAGTTTCTTGTTAGTGCGTTCATTAACCTGTTTAGTAACGATGAATAGTTTTTTGCTAACGCTACCACCCCACAGTTTTGGTATCGCGCTTAAATCATTGCCTTTACCAAGCGTATTTAAACAAAGCTTATTACTAGCTGGGCAGTATATGGAAATATTGCTTGGTGAAGTTGAAAGAATGCAGCGTGGCGCCCAGTTAAGAGGACTTTCGGGTACTGCTGGATGGTTACGCTACGCCAGTGCATCAATGATAGGAGCATTATACGTTCGCTCTTTAGACCGTGCAGAGAGAGTTTACGCTGCAATGGTCGTGCGTGGTTACACAGGAGAAATGCCCGTCAACTCAGAACTTCGACCAAAAGAAATTTACGTAGTTATCTTGATAAGCATTATTGCACTAACTTTAACTACTGCGTCTTGGATATAAATTACCTCTCTCCTCCTTTATCTAAATGTCACAACCTGTTTTAGCTGTTCATAACTTAGTGTATTCATATACTAAAGAATTAAATGTACTAAGTGAAATTACATTTGATATTCAACCTGGCGATCGAGTCGCTTTAATGGGTGCCACTGGTTCAGGAAAAAGTACTTTGCTCGAAAACCTAATTGGTTTAAAGCAGCCGAAGTCAGGAAAAATATTGATAAATAATATACATGTAGAACCGCAAAATTTAGCACAAGTGAGGCGCCATATTGGTTTTGGCTTTCAAGATGCTAACGACCAATTATTTATGCCAACGATTTTAGAGGATATTACCTTTGGTCCAAGAAACTATGGAGTCAATAATGCAGTAGCAACCGACAAAGCTAGACATTTGTTGACAGAATTTGGTCTAGAAGCTTACGAAAAACGTTCCGCACATGAACTATCTGGTGGACAACGGCGCCTAGCTGCCCTAGCTGCAATTCTTGCTCTTGAGCCTGATATACTCATACTGGATGAACCAACTACTGGACTTGACCCAGCTTGGCGCCGTAAACTCGCACAAGTTTTAATAAACTGGCAAGGTAAAGCTTTGCTCGTAGCTTCCCACGATTTGCACTGGTTAGCAAGAGTTACACAACGCGCGTTAGTGCTTTATGGAGGTAGAATTGCCATCGACGGTCAAATTAAACCTTTACTGAAGGATGCTCAAACCTTAGAAAGTTTAGGTTTACCCGTAGACTGGTAACGAGCGTGTTTTGCTATATATTTGCTCTGTGTATAAAAGTATCGGAACAATTATCCAAAAACCTGAATCATCGGATACTATTATTTGGGATTTTATGGTGATGGGTATATATTGTGGTTTGGCGTAAGTATATTGTAGCTCCCGTGAGCGTGGGTATAGTATTGTTATTGGCAAGCTGTAGCGACAGTAAAGTTGCTCAGTGCGAACGATTGATTAAGCAAGTAAGTAAAGGTACTGAGCTAATTCAAAAAAGTCAAGTCGCACAAGTATCAACTGGCATAAAACTTGCAAAACAATTAGAAGAAACTAGTAAAGAAATTGGCGACTTGAATATAAGCGATGAAAAGTTAAAAGACTATCAGAGCAAATTTGTCAAGACTTTTGAAACCATGAGTAAAAACGTGGATGCAGGAGCAAAAGCGTTAGGAAGAGCAAAAAATGCCAAAGCAACAACAGAAGGACGCGCGGCAATTCAAAAAGCGCGCGGAGATATAGACACAGCTTTCAAAAATATTACTGATGCTGCGGCAGAATTCGATAGTTCGGTTAGTACACTCAACAGCTATTGTACAAAACCCGAATCGTAAAAAGAGTGGAAAGTGCTGAGTGCTGAGTGCTAAGTTTTAACTCCTAACTCCTAATTCCTAACTCCTAACTGTACTCAGCACTCAGCACTCATTACTCAGCACTCATTACTTTATTTATGATGGAATGGAAGCAACTTCTCACCCCCCAACGTCTTGGAAAACAGGCGCCGGAAGATATACAATTAGACCGAACCTGTTTTCAAAAAGATTGTGACCGCATTGTATTTTCCTCCCCATTTCGGCGCCTTAAGGATAAAACACAAGTTTATTCGCTATCAAAAAACGATTATATTCGGACGCGGTTGATTCACAGTTTGGAAGTTTCTTGTGTTGGACGTTCCCTTGGTAGAATTGTCGGGTACGAAGTCGTCAACCGTCACAAGTTAGAAAAAGATGGGTTCAATGGCTCAGATTTTGGAGATATTGTTTCAGCAGCATGTTTAGCCCATGATATAGGTAATCCCCCGTTTGGTCATTCAGGCGAGGATTCCATACGTCAAGGTTTTGTATCTTGGTATAGTGAGTATAGTGAATTAGAACAAAACTGTCTTAATCTAAAGCAAAAATCTGATTTTGATTTATTTGAAGGCAACGCGCAAGGGTTTCGTATTCTTACCAATCTGCAAATGCATCATCGTCATGGTGGGATGCAACTAACTTGTCCGACATTAGCAGCATTTACCAAATACCCGCGCGAATCGTTTATTCCTGCAAATATTCTTACTGATTATACTGGCTGTAGTGCCAAAAAATATGGCTTTTTCCAAGCCGAGAAAGAATTATTTACCGAAGTTGCTCAAATTGTTGGCTTAATTAGGCGCCATGATAACGCAGAATGGTGGACACGTCATCCCCTCGCATTTCTCGTTGAAGCAGCAGATGACATTTGTTATTCGATAATAGATGTCGAAGACGGTTATCGTATGGGCTACATATCATTTTCTGAAACGCGCAACTTACTCAGCGATATTGCTAAAATAAATGTAGATGATGAACCAGAATTTAGCGAAGCAGAAAAAGTCAAACGTTTACGCGGTAAATCAATTAATAATTTAATCAAAGAAGCAGCAGACACCTTTCTCGCGCGTGAAAATGAAATACTTGCAGGTACTTTCGACCAAAATTTATTATCCCTCAGTAAATACACACCACAACTACAAAATATATCCAAAACCGTCAGCAAAAAAGTTTTCCTACATCCAGACATTATCGGAATGCGAATAGCAGGTTATGAAGTCTTAGGAAAACTATTTGCTGATTTTGTCGATGCAGCATTACGTACCAGTAAAAAAGGTGAATTAATAGCGTTAATACTTCCAGAAAAATATCGTCCACAAGAAACCGAAAATACATACCAAAAAATCTTACGCATCACTGATTATATCGCAGGAATGAGCGACTCCTACGCAACCAGCTTATTCCAAAAATTCAGCGGCATCTCAATTAAATAACTATATATCAATCTTGTGGAACAGGCATCCCTGCCTGTCTCTTATCACATTCCCCTGTAAACCTCCAGTATGTATCAACAAAACACGGCGCCCATTAAAATATTCCTGTTTAACTAAATCCATAACACCATAAAACATCTTAGCAGTATACACATAATCAAGCGGCACGCCAAATTTCATCTCCAACTCGCGCGCAAACCTTAACAACTCATCATTAACTTTTGCATAACCGCCAAAATGATAATCACATATCAAATCCCATGATATACTTTTAGCGTCTTTGTATTGTCCTAATAAACTTTCAACATCAGACTTTAAAAAATCTCCTCCTTTCAGAACAGGGAAACCTATTACACGCTGCTTGTCATTTAAAGAAAGTGCAACACCTGCTAAAGTCGTACCAGTCCCACAAGCAATACAAGCAATATCAAACTCAACATCTTGACTAACTATTTCTGTACAACCCTTCACCCCATCCAAGTTACAACCACCTTCAGGAATTATAAATACCTTACCAAAGCGCGCGTATAGTTCTTGATGTAGCGTCTCACTGTTTCTTAGTCGGTAAGTTTGTCTATCTATATATATAAGCTGCATTCCCTGACTTGTGGCAAACTCTAATGTAGGGTTAAGTGGCAGCGTTTCTTCTCCACGAATAACACCTATCGTTTTAAACCCAAATAAATTTCCCGCTGCCGCAGTTGCATGTATATGATTAGAATAGACACCGCCAAAAGTAAGTATAGTATCTAAATTTTCTCGCTTCGCTGCTTCAAGATTATATTTTAACTTATACCATTTATTACCACTAATAACCGGATGCACCAAATCTAAACGTAATACGTAAAGTTCTACATTAAAAGCGCGCGCGACTTTGCTATCAATTTTTTGTATCGGAGGAGAAGCAAAAGGGGACATAAATTAACAAAATTAAAAATTGTCATTAATTTTGGGTGGTAAGAAAGAATAACCACAAAGGCACAAAGTACACAAAGGTAAGAGTTAAAAGAGTTAATGAGCGGGTGTTGAATAAACGAACCGCAAAGAACGCAAAGGACGCTAAGGAAGAAATAAGAGAAGAAAACACACCATAACTTATGACATAGACCACGAGTTCAATTATATCAATTACGCAACAAATAATGCAAATCTATAAATACTTACTATTCAGTTTTCTCCACTAAAATCTCTTTTTCCTTTCTCATATTGCTGTAGCAACTCCAATACTGTTATCTTCATTTATATTTAAAAATTAGATTAATTATTTTTTATGTACTATTAGCCAAAATAAAAGGCGCCGTTATTTAAAAACTATGCGGACCTGGATATCTATCATACACATTAGTTGCTAGTTCAGGAGATATTAGAGCTTGTTTTTCAATCAATTCGGTTAATGCATCATTACAACGCTCTGCTATTTCAGGATATTTACCAGCATACCATTCTAGCAATGTAACAATTGAAGGGTCGCTAATATCGTAACCAAGTTCTAACATTTTTTGCGTTTCTTTAAATGCCAGATTGAAAATTCCATCAAGGTCAACAAAAGTTTCTGACATAATTTTCATCCTTATAATTAAATTAATACGATTGTACAAAATTTTATTGCGCTAATCTTTGAATATGAGCGATTATTTCCTCTTTGCTTACAGCATGTTTTGGAGGTACAAGCCAACTAGGATAAAGATATGTAGTTTGCCCCAGAATATGGGATTTACGTTTATCTTTCGCTGTTCCCCAACGGTCTGGAAAAATAAACCAACGTTGACTTAACCTTCTAGGAACTATTGTACCCCAAGCTAGACGTGTTGCAGGGCAAAACCAGATAATTGCTGAAGGTGGATTAACCCATTGTTTGCTTTCAACTTCACCACACATCCAGCCTTTGTAATAAGTTGGTAATACATTATAATCATAGACTGGAACTGTAACAGTTTTTACTGATATCCAAAATAGTTTACGCTCATCATCCCTACTGTATACAGGAATATCCTCATCAGTACCAAAGTCTGTCATGATAGATTCGCCTGCGTTGATACCACGCTTTCTGAGTCCTCTACGAACCATTTCAACTGTTTCTCTTCCTTCTGCTAAAAATTTTTCCCAATCAGATGCGGACATAATTTGTAGATACACCTTTACTCTATAAGCATGATTATGTCAAAGAGCGGTTATTTTTGTAATTATTGTTGTGAAGCGCGCTTTGTGCTTATAACTAACTAACCCTCTATATACATTACTGCTGTGTCGAATTTACAAGAAAGTCACTTAAACCGCGCGCGCGCTAGTCTCCGCCAAACTCTATCTTGGTACAATAATCTCCGCTCTGCTGGACAAGCTTCTTCTCAGTTGACGGGTTTGGTAAAACCTGAGTTGGAGATATTAACCTCGACCCTTAATAAGCTTGACCAAAATGTTGTGCGTATTGCTGCTTTTGGTTTGGTTAGTCGTGGTAAGTCTTCGGTACTTAATGCTTTGTTGGGACAGAAGGTGTTGCAAACTGGGCCTCTTAATGGTGTGACCCAGTACCCCCGTTCGATACGTTGGAGTCCTAGCGAGAAAGTGCAGGTTGAGTTAATTGATACACCTGGGTTAGATGAAATTGCGGGGGAAATACGCGCGCAAATGGCTAAAGATGTGGCACAACAAGCTGATTTGATTTTGTTTGTGGTGTCGGGTGATATCACGCGCACTGAGTATAATGCTTTGTTGGAGTTACGAAAGTCTCAGAAACCTTTGATTTTAGTTTTTAACAAGATTGATTTATATCCTGACACCGATAGAGAGACTGTTTATCAAAATTTACAGCAGTTAGGCGCCGGAAATCTATTAGAAAAACCTTTACAACCTGATGAAATAGTTATGGTAGCAGCAGAACCTTCACCTTTAGAGGTGCGGGTTGAGTATCCTTCGGGACGGGTTGACTATGAGTGGGAAACTTTACCACCTCAAATAGATGAGTTAAGACAAACTATATTAAATATCCTTAACCGTGAGGGTAGGTCACTTTTAGCGCTCAATGCTTTGGTACAAGCACGCGAAGTTGAAGAAAGCATCGCTCAAAAAACAATCGATGCGCGCGAACAGCAAGCAGAAGAGTTAATATGGCAGTTTGCAAAATATAAAGCTTTGGTAGTAGCGTTAAATCCTATTGCTGTACTCGATGTGTTTGGTGGTGCAGTTACTGACCTTGCTTTAATTCGTTCACTCGCGCGTTTGTACGGTTTACCAATGACTGGGTATCAAGCTGGAAAAATTCTCAAGACGATTTTTCTAAGTTCGGGTGGTTTATTACTAGGGGAGTTGGGAACAAGTATTGTATTTGGTTTAGACAAAAGTGCTTCTGTTATCGCTGGTGAAACAGGTGGTAATATTACTGGGTTTATTGGCAGTGCATTAGTTCAGTCAGGTATTGCTGGATATGGCGCCGTTGCAATTGGAAAAGCAGCTAAAGTATATCTGGAAGCTGGCTGTACTTGGGGACAGTTTGGTGCCAGTACTGTTATGCAGGAAATACTAGCTACTGTTCCTAAAGACACAATTTTACATCGCTTACAGCAGGAATTGAAAGGTAAATTAGAAAGTTGAGGTTAGTCGTAACTCCCTATCTAATTGTTCCCACTTTTATATTAGTAATTTATATTCTTACAATCTGAAAAACTTATGAAAAGTTATGAAAAAATGGGGTTCGTTGAAACAAACCCTGTTTCTTAAATTACTTTGAAAAGTTTTATCAAATTTTAATTTTTGACATCTGTCTTTATCTATATGTATACTTTGCTCAATTTCTGTCAAATTTGACTCGAATCAGCAGTCTAGAATATATTACCGCTTGCCGAACCCGCCTTACCTATCAATGGTTTCACGTTCGGTGCCTACTTGTTAAGCAACAATGCGCTCATGTAACTTTTTATAACGTAAAATTAATTTATACAGATAAATAATTCGTTAATTTAATGAGAAATGCTTTGATTAACGGATATAAAGTTTCTCAAAAATGTAACAGTTAATGCAGAATTTAGATTTCCTTAATTCCATAATTACATCGGAGTGTTATCCGGTCATTTCCATCAAGCAAAATGACGGTTTTTACTACCCCACAGTTTGATTAACATTGTTTACACTAAGTGTATTAGGTAGAGGTAAACAGAGTCATGCTTATAAATAACAACAGGTAATATTACTTAGTTATCATAAATCTATAAGTATTAATACCTTGCAGTGCCGAGTTTACTGAGTTAAAACCGAAATACTTAGTTGGAATATTTTTCATTCATTAGTTAAGTAGGAAAGTGAGAGTCTAAAATGCAAAATACATTAGAAGTCGTTCAAGCAGGAGCAATTGAGGAAGTAATTCAACAGTCAATTGTTGAAGCGCGCAGTGCATGTGGTTTACATGGAGATGGTTCGCAAGAGTGTGCAGTAGCTTGGGACATCGTTGAAGAGTTACAAGCAGAAAAATCACACCGCAGTCAAACAGTTCCAGTCAAAAGTTCATTGGATCAATACTGCTCCTTGAACCCCGATGCTTTAGAGTGTCGCGTATACGACGTATAAATACAGTGCTGAGTGCTGAGTTCTGAGTAACTCTTACCACTCAGCACTCAGCACTCAGCACTTTTTACTCATTTCATTGAAAGCAGTAAAAGTAAGTTCCTTAATAGCTTCCAATTCTAATGCTGGTATCTGACTCAACATAGATAACCACAGCAAGTATTCAACATTTCCAGCAGGCCCAGTAATAGGTGACCACGTTAAACCTTTGTACTTCCATCCAAGTTCTTGCGCTGCTTGTAAAACTTGATAGATAGCGTCTGCTTGGTCTATTGAGCTACGTACTACACCTTTTTTACCAATTCGATTTTTTCCAACTTCAAATTGTGGTTTGACCAACAGCAGCATTTCGCGCGGTGGTTCTGATAGGTGCCAAAGTGCGGATAAAATTTTGGTTACAGAAATAAATGAGACATCGACGACTATGAAGTCAGCGTATGTTGATCCCCCCCCAACCCCCCCTTGATAAGGGGGGGAGTTTTTGTATATTTGTTCAGGTGTCAGATGTCGAATGTTTGTGCGTTCTAGTAAGATAACTCTGGAGTCATTTCGCAGTTTCCAGTCTACTTGACCGTAACCAACGTCAACTCCGTAAACTAATTTAGCTCCTGCTTGAAGTAGACAGTCTGTAAACCCACCTGTCGAAATACCCGCATCCAAGCATATACGCTCTGTCACTGAAATATTAAATGTTAAGAGCGCTTTTGCTAGCTTTTCTCCACCTCTTGAGACGAAGCGAGATTTTTGCTTAACTATAATGCAGGCGCCTGTATCAATTTCAGTTCCAGCTTTATCAATCATCTTACCATCAACCGTTACCTCTCCGGCTTGAATCAGGCGCTGTGCCAATGCACGGGAAGTACATATGTTTTGTTCAACTAATAAGATGTCGAGTCGTTGTTTTGCCAATTTAATATTTTCTTAAGAAACTATTTACTCTTGATGTAAACTATTTTAAGGTGTTCTGGTTGTTATCGCATTTTAGGAGCGTTTGAGCGAAGGCGCCATCAGGATAAAGTTGAATTGCAATCTACCTTTGGTAAGTATCCTAATTGTTTAAATATATTTCGTGAGTCGATTGGTTTCACAACTTTCGACTGATACAAAGCCTATTTTTCTACTTAAACAAGCAAAAAGTAAATACATCATTAAAAATATACTGTAGCAAAACTTTTCACTTGTATAAGTAGAATGTAGACAAATTGTTAAATATTGTAATATCTAAGTAATTTTACGTTTATGGCGTTCATTGGTGCTGAAGTAAGATTTATATAGAATACTTATTTCAATTATTAGTTCTGCTTATTATTTGAGGTTACTGTAATGTATATAGAAAAACGAGTCATTGAAAAAACCTCCCTGTCCGGGTTACGCATATTAGTTATTGAAAGCAAGCGAGATGAGCGCGACTTACTTGCTTATATCTTAGAATCGCACGGCGCCACGGTTATTTCAGAAGCATCGGTTGTAAATGTGGCATCAAGTTTTGTGTATCATCCTCCTGACGTGGTATTTGCGAGCGTTAAAGCAATGTATGACTTTGCGCTAGCTTCACAATTTCAAAAATGTGCCATGAAAGCAGAAAAACAAACTTTGATAATTGCTGTAGCAGAATCAAATCGAAGTGCTTACCCTACAATTGCTCAAGACTTAGGCTGCGATGCTTGTATATCTAAACCGTTGGATATAACTCAAGTCGTAGACGTAGTTTCAACTTTAGCAGTTAGAGATGAGCAACGGAATTATTCATGGATGTCAGCATGAGTTGGTTTGAAACTTACTGTAATACAAAAATAGCGAGTCTTCTTACAAAGACTCGCTATTGTTTTGATTAAGATTTTGCTTTAAGTTTTGTTAAGCCATATTGACAAAATGCAACCAATCCAAAATCCAAAATCTAAATGTCTTTCTCGCTTAACTCGCGTGTTATGTAGTCGAAGGGTTCATCAATAAAGCTGGTATTGGTGACACCTGCTGCACTAGCTTGTTCTTTAACGATATCCTTCATAATTTGAATACCGCGAACAGTCGGACCAATGGGTACACCTAATGAGTTATAGGTTTCGCGTAACCCTTGGAGAACACGCTCATCAAGAACATCCATGCTGCCAGCAACAAGTGCATAAGTTGCATAACGCAGGTAGTAGTCCATATCGCGTAAACACGCTGCATAGCGACGAGTTGTGTAAGCGTTACCACCCGGACGAATTAACTCTGGTTGTTCGTCAAATAATGCCGAACCAGCTTGCTTAACAATTCCAGCTGCTCCAGAATTGACGACTGATGCTGCTTTAATGCGCGCGGTACCGCTTTCAAAGTAGCTTTTGAGATTGTCGATTGCAAGTCGATCAAAATAACGTCCAGCAACGTCATAATTCTTAATTAAACTTGTAACAGCGTCGCGCATAGCTTTTATCTCCCAATCATTCCTGTCAATGGCTTGATATTAATTTGACTGTTTTCTTATGCAGTAAATGCATGAGTTACTACTTGTGTTGCCAGCATTACCTCTACAATAATATTTCGGCGCCGCAAAAAGCACTCTCATAAAGGATTTTATGTCAAAGTTGCTCATAAGAAAATCTACTATGTAGTTTTGTATCGTTATGGCTGGGTCAAAGTTAATATAACCTTTAAAACCGAAATTCTGTATCTGAAGATACAAAATAATCGACAGCCACTTCATACGATAATCCAGGTGCGAAAATTTGGTGAGCGCCAAGCAGGGTCAACAAATGCTTTGGGCTTAAATAAATTGACTGTGAAGTTTAATAGGCAGATAAGGAGTAACCATGACAACCCCACAAGAAGTTCTGAAGTTGGTTAAAGACAAGAACATTCAGATGATTGACCTGAAATTCATCGATATGTTGGGAACTTGGCAGCACTTAACGGTGTACCAAAACCAAATCGATGAAAGCAGCTTCACTGAAGGTGTACCTTTTGATGGTTCAAGTATTCGGGGTTGGAAAGGAATTGAAGCTAGCGACATGTCGATGGTTCTCGACCCAGATACAGCATGGATTGACCCATTCATGCAAGAGCCAACGCTCTCTATTGTTTGTAGCATTATCGAGCCTCGTACTGGCGAACCTTACGACCGTTGTCCTCGTCAAATTGCCCAGCGCGCGGTAGATTATGTAATTTCTAGTGGTGTTGGCGACACAGTATTTTTCGGTCCAGAAGCAGAATTTTTCATCTTTGATGACGTTCGCTTCGACCAAAACTCCAGTTCTGGTTACTACTATGTAGATTCCATCGAAGCTAAATGGAACTCCGGTAGAACTGAAGCTGGTGGTAACTTAGGTTACAAACCCCGCTTCAAAGAAGGTTATTTTCCAGTAGCTCCCACCGACACTTTCCAAGACATGCGGACAGAGATGCTGTTAACAATGGCGAAGTTAGGTGTACCCATTGAAAAGCATCACCACGAAGTTGCTACAGGTGGTCAGTGCGAACTTGGATTTAAGTTTGGTAAGTTAATTCAAGCTGCTGACTGGTTGATGACTTATAAATATGTCATCAAAAACGTAGCTAAGAAGTATGGTAGAACCGTAACCTTTATGCCCAAACCAGTATTTGGTGATAATGGTTCTGGTATGCACTGTCACCAGTCAATTTGGAAAGACGGGCAACCCTTGTTTGCTGGCGATAAATATGCTGGTTTAAGCGAAACTGCTTTACATTACATTGGTGGTTTGCTCAAGCACGCACCTGCTGTACTGGCAATAACCAACCCCACTACTAACTCATACAAGCGCTTAGTTCCAGGTTATGAGGCGCCTGTAAACCTAGCATACTCCCAAGGAAACCGTTCAGCTTCGATTCGTATTCCTTTATCAGGAACAAATCCAAAAGCTAAACGCTTGGAGTTCCGTTGTCCAGATGCGACCTCCAACCCATACTTAGCATTTGCAGCAATGCTGTGCGCTGGCTTAGACGGTATCAAGAACAAAATAGATCCAGGCGAACCTTTAGATAAAAATATCTACGAATTATCACCAGAAGAACTAGCAAAAGTTCCTTCTACCCCAGGTTCACTCGACGCTGCACTCGAAGCTTTAGAAAAAGACCATTCTTTCTTAACTGCGGGTGGTGTGTTCAGCGAAGACTTTATCCAAAACTGGATAGCCTACAAAATTGATAACGAAGTCAACCCCATGCGCTTGCGGCCTCATCCTCACGAGTTCGCTCTTTACTACGACTGCTAAGGGTTAAAATTTTCTCGTATTAAGGACTTTAGTCCTTATCAAAAATAAAGCCACCCCTTGTGGGTGGTTTTTTGTTCAGGACTTAATATCATTGTTCAAACTAAAAGCCCCTAACTCATCGAAGTGCTATCATAAGCTGCGCGCTTACTTGGATCAATCTTGCCTTGTAAGGGGTTCCAGTAATCAGAAACTTCTCCAGTCAAACCTATTTCTTCACCGGTACGTCCTAACATCGATTGTTGACGATTCTTTACCAGGTGGTAATGACGTTGCATTAACGCGCGTGCTTTATCTTGTGTTGACATAACAGATTCCTCTCGTGAACTGTGAGTATGATTTCTTTTCTTGTCTCAACAAATTATATCGCATTTAATTCTGTAACTTATGTTACATAATGATACCATTTTATAAAATTTTATATTTTCTTAATAATTCTATTGAAAAGAATGATTATTAATTTCATGACTTGTTGTTAAGGATTTAATAACCTCGAACGGTAAACCCTACTCCAGGCTCATAAAATATTGGTTAAAATTACTTAAAGTAAATATATAAAAGGTAATAAAAACCGAGTCATTGTCATGTCAGACACTTTAACAAAGCTTACTTATCAGAGTTTTCAGCAGGGCAAAAGTTACTTTGGTTTAGCACACAAGCTTATCAGTACACGGTTGATGAACTTGATATCACCGACTGAGAATAAAACTAGGCCAATTCCAATTGAGGTGATAGGAAAAATTCAACACAGATCGAATAATCTCCTTGAGGTTGACTGGCAAGACTCGCAACGCGGTATTTATCCAGAAAGTCTGCTGTTCGATAACCCTTGGGAAGACTTTTTTAAGTACTATCCTTTGATGTGGTTTGACTTGCCGCAACTTTGGGAACGTGCGAAGAACAAGAAGTACCAAGAGTTTTCTTCAAACGTTAATATTGAAGGCTACCCCAGCTATTATGTGCAAAACTTCCACCATCAGACAGATGGCTACTTGAGCGAATTGTCTGCCAATATGTACGACTTACAGGTCGAGATATTGTTTGGTGGTTCAGCAGATGCAATGCGGCGCCGGATTTTAGCACCATTAAAAGAAAACTTAAACTTTTTTGCTGATGTACCTCCGTCACAAAGACGTGTATTAGACATAGCATGTGGTACAGGTCGTACCTTGAAAGCAATTCGCAGTACACTACCTCATGCATTGCTCTACGGTACAGACTTATCACCAACTTATTTACGTAAAGCTAACGAATTACTTTCCCAAATACCTGGAGAAGTACCGCAACTGCTGCAAGCGAACAGCGAAGAGTTGCCTTATTTAGATAATTACTTCCACGCAGTCACTTCGGTATTTTTATTCCACGAATTACCAGGAGTCGCGCGGCAAAACGTGATCAACGAGTGCTTTAGAGTCACAAAACCCGGTGGAACATTTATTATCTGTGACTCCATCCAGGTAAGTGATTCTCCCGAATTCGAGCCGATAATGCACAACTTCTACGAAACGTTCCACGAACCATATTATCGCCACTACATGACTGATGATTTGGTCGAACGGTTACAGAAAGCAGGTTTTGAAAACATCGAGACACAAGTACACTTCATGAGTAAGTACTTAATAGCTCATAAACCAGCATAAACACTTATCTTATCTTGTGGAGCGGGCATCCTTGCCCGCCCTTTATTTGCTCATAATATAGAAAACTTTTCCGAAAACCAAAAAATACAGGTTAAATAATTACCATACAAACTGCATGTCTAAAACAAAGCCTGGTAGCACGTCCTCTCCAGATAAAGTTGTAGGAGCATCTAATATTTCAACTTGTTGTCCTAAACGGTAAATTTCTACACGACGACTTTTTCTATCTATTAACCAACCTAATTTAACTTTCGCTTCGATATATTCGCGCATTTTGGCTTGTGTTTCGCTCAAGCTATCAGACGGAGACATTAATTCTAATACAAAGTCAGGAGCAATGGGGGGAAATTTCTCTCGTTGTGCGTCGGTAAGTGCATTCCATCTTTCTAATTGTATCCATGAGACATCTGGGGAACGGTCGGCGCCATTAGGAAGTTTAAAACAAGTTGAGGAGTCAAATACTTCTCCTAATTGAGTTTGCTCGTTCCACACAACAAACCTTGTGGTTAGTTTAGCGTTACGTTTTCCTGTTTCTCCTCCTGTTGGTGGCATTATTACCAGTTTCCCCCATTGATTACGCTCAAATTTGACATCAGGATTATCCTGACACAGTTGGTAAAATTGATCGTCACTAAGCTTGACTACACTGTTAAAGTCAATAGTAATGGCAGTCATGGCATCTATATTACATCCAGAGTGGCTCTATTTTAACGTAGATGAGTTTTGCTTAGACACCACTTCAGGCGCCGAGTTTGCGAATAGCAAAATTCATCATATTTATTTGTTTTTCGTGAAACGAAGGAGGCATCAAGCTGTGAACTGTATGGTCAAGTCCATCATGCATCACATCGGTTGTTAGCGCAGAATGGGCTAAACCTAAAGTATGTCCAATTTCATGAGCAATAGCGTTAGCAATTAAGTTAGATAATTGATTAGCATCTAAGTTGGCATGGTAAGAAGCGTAAAAAACTTGATCAATACGAATAATCGTGCGGTCTGTAATGTTGGGTTATGCGGAGCTTCACCCAACCTACATAAGTTAAACACGTCTACATTTGATTGGCAGGAGAACTGGCATTATGGAACGGGCAAGGATGCCCATTCCACAAGATAAATAGCCCATTCCACAAGATAAATATTAGGACTAACTGATTTTGAACTGACCGATAGCGATTTGTAATTCTTCGGAGATGTCATAGCACAGGCGCCGTTAATAGTGCGTTCGTAAGCTAATTAGACGTAAGCGCTTCAGTTGACAGTTGGTTAAAGGCGCCAATTGTGCGAGGTAGATGTATAGCAAGTGCGAAAAGAAGTGTTGCCATATACGAAACAAGGGAAGTCCATAGAAGATGGTTGTTGTGTAGGTTCCATGCAGTAATTGCTAGGGGAAGGAAGCCTAAAAAGAAGGCAATTAAAACAGCGTTGCGTAAAGTGGCGCCTTCTTTCAAGCCAATGAAATATCCTTCTAACATAAAAGCAACAGATGTAAACCCTAATAAAGGCAGTAACCAAATAGTGTAGTGACTAATGTGTTGGTTAACTTCAGCATGATTTGTTAACAATCCAAATATTGCGTCTGGAAACATCACTGATGCAATCGCAATTCCAAAGGATATTATTAAGCTAGTTATAACTGAAACTGTCAGCAACGGTATTAACTTTTGTGTTTCGCCTTTACCTTTAAAGTTACCAGTTAATGTTTGAGCCGTCATTCCTATACCCTGAATTGTAAACTGGCTCAATAAAGCGATTTGGAGAATCAAACCGTTTTCTGCTAAAACAGTTGTTCCCATTGCGGCACTTATATTGGTAAAGATGGCGTAAGCGGAAATTAAGGCTAAGAAACGAATCAAAATATTACTTTTTAGTACTACAGTATCTTTAAGTGCTGCCCAATCAAAAACTTCTTTTAAAGCGTTTGGTAGTATTTGCCAGTCAATAATAAAGCATAAGCAAATCAAAGCACTAATTAACGCTAAGTACTGACTCGCTGCTGTTGCAAGTCCGGCGCCCCAAGATGCCCAACCGAACTTATTAATCATTAAATAGTCAAGGGCAACATTCGAGCCATTGCCAATAATAGACATAAACAGGACAATGCCATTCATCTCACGTCCGAGAAACCAACCAATGAGAACAAAATTTAGTAAAACAGCAGGCGCCCCCCAAATACGCGCGCAAAAATAATCAGCTCCGGATGCTTCAATTTCTGGAGAACCGCTCAAAATCGCAAAACCTAGCTTTTGTAAAGGATATTGCAGCAATACAATAAGCACACCAATAGCTAGAGCAACTAAACCACTTCGCAGTCCTGCAAGTAAAACAGCTTTCGAGTCATCGAGTCCTACAGCTTGGGCAGTCAGCGCATTTGTACTAGTTCGTAAAAACTTCAACACTCGGTAAAGATAGTCAAACAGAATAGTAGCCAGAACCACTCCAGCCAAGTGACGAATATCAGCCAAGTGTCCCAAAAAGGCAATATCAACGATACCAGCTAGCGGCACCATCATATTGGAAAGGGCGCTAACACTGGCAAGCCGATAAAAACGAGGCAAAAAATTATACTGTACTGGGAGCGTCAACGCCATATCATCAAAAGCCTCAAAATTAGGACTCAGTTTAAATTTCTTTAAGGTTAAACCCTTTTTGCCAAACTTTGCAGCAACTGCTGAACTTTCGATCCTTAGCCTCAAGTTAATGATGTTAAATGTAATATGAACCACCCCACCGCTCCTGGCGGATGGGGTTTCTAATTTACTGTCCCGGTTCAGTGAGACCTATAGTCGTACAACAAGACAAGCTTGCTGCCGTACCTTTACGTGATGGTAATTTTTTACAAGCGCCAAATATTGATTTTAGCTATGACTTGACATACTCTAAAAGTGATTTTAGATATGTCAATTTTTGCTTTTCGAGTGGATGTTTGATGCACCATTAGCATCGGCATTTATAACTGTTCCGTTTGCAGTTTTGTATTCACCGCGTCTTGTTCTTTTGCCAGAAGGTTTTTGTTCCTTCTGAGCTTCGGTTTCTTTTCCGAATACGGGTAATTCATCACCATCAAAAAATGACATTTTTGAGGTGTAAGATTCCTCAAAAACTACAAATTCTATGCCGTGTCTTTCACATAAATATTTCAGTGTGTCACGTAATGCGGTGAATGGGACTTGCGTAAAGTTCTGATTATTGACAGCAAAACATTATACTTACCAAATACTTAATAAGTATGAATTCTCAAGAATTGTTACTTTACGAACGAATTCAGCAGTTTTCGTTGGATGATGTTGACGCGCGATTGCCTTTCAGTAAGAAACTTGCTGCTCAGAATAATTGGACAACTGAGTATACGCAAAGGGCTATTGAAGAATATAAAAAATTTGTATTTCTAGCAGTCGTTGCCGAGCATGTTGTTACACCTTCGGAACAAGTAGATCAAGTTTGGCATTTACATCTAACTTACACACAGTCCTATTGGGAAGATTTTTGTCCTAACGTCCTAAAAATGCCTTTACATCATAACCCAACTAAAGGCGGGCAACAAGAGGGTCAAAAGTATAGTGATTTATATAGTCAAACGCTCGAAAGTTACAAAAAGTATTTCCAGCAACGGAATATTAGGACGGGCAGGGATGCCCGTTCCACAAGAGGGGCTTAATCAAAAATTTCTTAGCAACGTCTTAGTTGTGTCATTGTTACTACCATTTCATCTAGAGCTTGGCGTAAAACACTGGCGGGTTGTTCTGTTTGATTTACTATTACGCTGAAAACTAACGGTTCGTAGTTGGGTGTGGTTATATAGCCTGATAGGGAGACGACACCTCCTACTGTTCCTGTTTTTGCTACAACGATACCTTCTGCGGGTGTACCGCGAAATCTGTTTTTAAGGGTGCCTGTTCTACCTGCTATTGGTAATGACGCGCGGAATATTGATGCAGTTGGCGCCTTTGCCATTCCCTGTAATACTTGTACTAATGCTTCGGGACTAATTAAGTTTTTACGTGATAAACCTGAACCGTCAACTATGAAGTAACTTGTTGGGTTCACTCGAAGTTGCGTTAAAGTTGTTTTGAGAACTTCTAACCCCAAAGCTGATGTAGTTTGTCCTGGTTTGCGAGTTTGTTTAACAGCTAATGCATTTAGTAAAGATTCTGCATATAAATTATTACTGTTTACATTTGTCTTTGCTACTAGTTCTCCTAAAGTTGGTGATACAGTAGCTGCAACTTCGGTAGTTGTGGCACCAGTCGCTTCTACTGCTGTTTCACCTAAAGTTATTCCTTCCGAAGCCAAAGCTGTACGAAAGCGACGCAAAAAGAAGAAATTAGGGTCAACGACTGGTAAAGTTACAGCAAATGGGCTAGCATTCGCAGCAAGTTGTCCTTGAATTTTTAGTACATTTCCTGATAAGTCGCGCGTTACACTCAAGTCTGTTGGTTGGTCGTTTGCTCCTGTCACAGATAAATTGAGTAGTCGCCATATCCTTGCCTCGTTTGGCTCTGCCCAGTTAATTTGTAGTGGTCTGCCTACAGCTTGCGGCGCCAACTTAATAGTAAATGCATTTTCATTCACTATAAAACTACCAAAAGGGGCACCGTAGTCTGACTGTATATCTTCCCACTGCCAGCTTGGTTGAACTACATCACCCTGAACAAAACTATCATCAGCAATTAACTTATTAATTCTAGTAATACCTTTAGCTTTAAGTTGTTTTGCTAAAGCTGTTAACTGTGTATCTGTAATACTTGGGTCGCCTCTACCCACAACTCGCAACACTCCATTCGCTTCTTGGTAAACTGAAGTACGAATTCTAAAACTGGCGCCTAACTGTTGTAAAGCTGCTGCTGTAGTTAGTAGCTTAGTATTAGAAGCTGGAGTAAATAACTTGTTTGCATCACGGTTATACAGCGTTTGCCCATTCAAATTTTGCACCAACAAACCCCACCGCACCCTATTAAATAATGGACGGTTAATAACAGTATCTAAATTAGATGCAAGCTGTGCTGGACAAATAGTTCTGGGAGTTGGAGTTGGGGTTGGAGTTTGCGCTTGGGCTAGTGGAACAGTATTTAATTGGGCGCCGAGTAATAATAGAAAGACAGTACGAACACAAGAAGCCATAAAAGTTACTTCAGAATAAAATATATTTAACCAACAGTAAGACAAGGCAGACGCACAAAGTCGCCCCAATGTTTCCTTTGGGACATTGAACGGCACCGGAAGTCTACTGCAACGAATTGATGAGATAATTTTCAGCTATGGAACTTTATCGCATCAACTGTACAAAAGTGAAGCGTTAAATTAGATACACAAACGTAATCATAATAAGAGAGAAGGTTAAGCGTAAATTTATGGGGATTGAAGAATTATTATTGCCATTGCGAGAGGAAATACTGAATATCGCTGCTAAATATGGCGCCTATAACCTGCGAGTATTTGGTTCAGTAGCTAGAGGAGAAGCGCGAGAAGATAGTGATGTTGATTTTTTAGTGGAAATGGAAGCAGGAAGAAATTTATTAGACAGGATTGGTTTAAAACAAGATTTAGAAGAATTATTACAACGTGAAGTTGATGTAGCAAAACCTAGTAATTTACATGAATTAATCAGAGATAAAGTTTTGCAGGAAGCTGTAATGTTATGAGAGATGAAAAGCGTTATTTAATGGATATTGCTGAATGGTATTCAAAGGATAGAAGAATATACAGTCGGAGGCAAAGAAGTTTTTGCTAGCAGTAGGGGGATTAGCTGGCGCCTACTATTTATACCGCAGTGGGCAATACCTGATGAAACGAGCTTCGGATGCTCAACGTGGCGCCGAAGCAGAAAGCGAAGTAGCTGCTTTATTACACCCGTTGGAATGTAAAGGGTGGCAAGTTGAATACAACCTAAGAATTAGGAAATGGGGAGATGCGGATGTTGTGTTACGCTCTCCAAAAGGGAATTGGTACGTAGTCGATGTTAAATCCCACGGTGGTACTAAAGTTTATGAAGACGGTCGTTTGCGAAAGCGCTATGGCAGAAATACTTATGATTTTACAGAAGGCGATTTGATTTATAAAGTCAAAGGTCAAGCAAAAGAAGTGAGAAGTTTAAAAGGCGCGCGGTGGGTAACTGCACTGTTATGTTTTACCAAAGGTAATGTTGGGTCTAGTCATTTATCATTCTGAGTAATTATTTTAACATGTGCAAATATCTTAATCCTATCTATCTAATGTACTACAGTAGTATTAAATAATCTATTTTAATACCGTGCTACGGTGAAGCAAACTGCACTTAGAACCCGGTACTGTTTCCTTTAGGCGCCCTTGCGGTTTTAGTACAAAACTGATACTACTATTTGCCGTTCCTCACGCTTTGCATTACTAAAGCTGCTTTTAGGAGATTTTACTCCTGATTTGCTCTTCTGTATCCTTTAAAAAGTCCGGTTTCTAAGATTATGTATATAAAAGAGCTTGAATTAACAGTGTGCTGTTACATACTTGTAATAAAATCTACCTGTTTTACAGCTTTTAATTTACAGGGGTTCTTATATGAATACGTTTTTGTCAAGTTTGGCAGTTATTCTCTCGACTTTAGCTTTGATATGTAGCGGTTTTGCGGCTTATCAAGTTTACACGTTTCAACAAACACTGAGTTCTAAGGAAGCAGTAAGTAATACTACTGTCCCAACTCCTAGCACTCCAACTCAGGCGCCAGCAAGCGCAGAAACCCAAGCACCCTCACCTCAAACCACAACACCAGTTTCAAGTACTGCAACTAAGAATATTCAGCCAGGTGAATTTGTTCAACCTGCTTTCGGTAATAAAGGAAGAGTAGAATTACTTTCTGTAAAGCGAATTAAAGACCCTGAAAGTGGAAACCGTGATGTTGTGAACGTGCAAATGCGAATTCGTCGCGTTGCAGCAGAAAATGCAGCTCAAGGAACTGACGTTATAACAGTTAGTAGTACAACAGCACGTAACCCCGATACCAGCGAAACTTACAAGGGAGTTAATGCAAGTCGATCAACTGGCGCCGTTTCTTTATTCCAACTGCGTCCTAATTCTTCTGCTGACGCTTACGTTTGGTTGCGAGTCCCAGATGGTATTAATAACTTAGATATATTTGTTCCAGATACAGCAGCATTTAAGAATGTGCCAATTGCAAATTAAAGCAACAAGGTCATTTAGATTCCCGACTCTTAAAAAATCGAGAATCTAAAGTAAATCTAAATTTTTGTTACATAGCTGATTCTGCATTTTGAGCGCAGGAAAATATGCTAATAACACCTTGTGATTCTATCCGAAGCGTTTGTTTTTTTCTATTTCCAGTCATGTTAATAACAATGAAGATACATATAATTCAAGTTGTTTTTATACCAAAAGCAATATTTTTCTGTAATCAGGCGCCGTATTCAAAAAGGTTTCTCTCTGTGTAGAGACGCGATCAATCGCGTCTCTACTGTGTATCTATGGTAAAGATATATACTCAATACAAGAACATCAGCTACTAACTATAAGCTTTTATCTCAAATCTTCATCTGCATCAGTAAACAAAGATTCTAAATCTCTGTAACCGCTAACAACATGTAGAATTTCGATTCCGTTATCATTAATTCGGTAGAGAATAATATAACCATCTAAAGGTACACCTCGCAAGTAATCTTTGATATCAGCATAACTGCGTCCCATATTGGGAAAATTAGCCAAATATCTACATTTTTTATTAAATTCATCAATAAAACGCTCTCCAGCATCAACGTTACGAATAGTAAAATAATCAATAATTTCCTCTAAGTCTTGATTTGCTTGTGGAGAAATAGTGTGCTGTTTCATGCTTGATTTTCTTTGGCTTTACGTAGTTTCTCTCGCAGCCGCGCAACTACAACTTCCCCATCAATACCTTCACCTCTATCTAACTGTTCGGCAGCAACTTCTACTTTATGACGAGCTTCTTCAACCCAATTTTGATAACCTTTTTCCCACTCATCTAATAGCTTTAATGCTTTACTAACAACTTCTTCGGCATTTCCATATTTACCTCTGGCAATTTGTATTTGAATCAATTGCTCATCTTCAGGTTTAAGTTGGATGTTCATAATTTTTGGAGAGCCAGGTTTTCCTATATTATGACGCTTTATATTGATCCCCCCAACCCCCTTGATAAGGCAGGCTAATAATTGCTTCTTTTCTTGTTCCCCCTTATTAAGGGGGGTTAGGGGGGATCAAATTACAGCTTTGTGCCACACTCAGGACAGAAGTTATTGTCAGGTATATTCTTGGCGCCGCAGTTGCTACAAAATACGGGTTGAATATCTACCTTCGGCGCCACTTTTGGTAAACCAACCATTTGCGCGTTGCTCTTTCCTGGTCCTACCATTGGGTAACAGTTCTCATCTTTGGTAACGAGAACGTTCATAACGACAGGTCCATCATGCGCTAACATTTCGGCAATAGCATCTTTTAATTCTTCAGGCTTGTTTACTACCATGCCTTTGATGCCATATGCTTGGCACAGCAATATAATATCGGGCATTCCTACTTCCATGTTTGAGGAAGAGTAGCGCTCACCGTAGAATGCTTGCTGCCATTGACGCACCATTCCTTGCCAACCATTATTTAAAATAATAGTCTTGACATTTAATTTGTATTGTGATAATGTGCCAAGTTCTTGTAAACACATTTGGAAGCTGGCATCACCACTTATACAAATAACATCTTCATCAGGAAATGCTGCCTTGGCGCCCATTGCAGCAGGAACTCCAAAACCCATTGTTCCTAAACCAGCACTGGAAATCCAACGACGTGGGCCATTTTTCAGGAACTGTGCTGCCCACATTTGATGCTGTCCAACGTCGGTTGTGTAGAAAGCGTCGGGTGCTTGACTTGCAACTTCAAGGATTACAGATTGTGGTGAGATAGTATCTGCATATTGGGGAGCTGCTAAAGGATAATCTTCCTTCCATTTATTAATCAAATTCAACCATTCTTGTGTTTGGTTGGGGGTGTTAGTAATACCCAATTCCTTACAACGTCTGAGTAATTCTTTCAAGACGTTACGAACATCACCAACGATGGGAACTTCGGGAACGCGGTTTTTACCAACTTCTGCTGGGTCGATGTCTATATGAATTACTTTTGCGCGCGATGCAAACTCGTCAAGCTTACCAGTTACCCGGTCATCAAAACGGGCGCCGACGCAAATCAACAAATCACAATCTGTAACAGCAAAGTTAGCATACGCAGTACCGTGCATTCCCAGCATACCCAACGATAGCGGGTGATGCTCATCGAAGGCGCCGATACCCATCAATGTTGTAGTAACGGGAATATTGAATAACTCTGCTAGCTGTTTTACTTCTTCGTGCGAACTTGATGATATTGCACCACCACCTATATATAATAGAGGGCGCCGACTTTCACGAATTAGATGTAACGCTGCACTAATTTGACGAGGATTACCTTTTACAGTCGGACGATAACCTGGTAAATTCACATTACCTGGGTCAACAGGAGTGTAATTAAACTCTTCTAACGCTACATCCTTGGGAACGTCAATTAATACAGGCCCAGGTCTACCTGTACTAGCTATATAAAAAGCTTCCGCAACAATGCGCGCGATATCAGCAGTATCACGAATAATATACGAGTGCTTAACTATTGGTAGCGTAATTCCATATATATCAGTTTCCTGAAACGCATCAGTACCAATTGCCGGACGTGATACCTGTCCCGTGACAACTACCATCGGTATGGAATCCATGTACGCCGTTGCAATACCTGTTACTAGGTTTGTGGCGCCTGGACCCGAAGTACCAAAACACACTCCCACCTTACCTGTAGCACGAGCATAACCATCCGCTGCATGAGCGGCGCCTTGTTCGTGTCTAACTAAAATGTGCTTTACAGTACTTCCAGCCGCTTCGACTTTGTACAAATCGTCGTAAATTGGTAGAATTGCACCACCGGGATAACCAAAAATATAATCAACACCGTGGCGTTGTAAACTGTCGAGAAGTGCAAAACCGCCAGATACACGTTGCGGCTTGACTACTTTAGAAATCTTTACAACGCTTGACTGAGACTGTTCAACAAACTGGGGTTGGCTGATTGGGGTACGCGCGCGCACTGATTAAACCTCACGCAATGGCTAAATTAGTTTAATTTTTTGTATTTAACTTATCATTTTAATGTAATTTAACTCATTAGTCAGTCTTATTTGTCATGAGTTGGTGGCAATTTGGCAACGGATGTAACGGATGTACCTTCGTAATGCGTAGGTTGGGTGGAGGCTTTGCCTGTGATTCTGGTGGACTTTTGTAAAGTTAAACACCAACTGTTTCTATAAGCTTATCAATTTATGTAAACTAGGATACAACGGTCTTTGGGTTACGCCAACTCCAGATACCAATTGCTGCGACAATAATACTCATTCCTAATAACACAGCTTGTAAACCGTATGCATTAGCTAATCGAGTTGTAATAAGTAACGGCGCCGACAATGCTATATTTACTGCGTGGTTTTGAAAGCCGAATACTTTACCTTGCATCGCTGGTGGTGTTTGTTGTTGAATTGTGGTTTGCATTGGTATGTTCACAAAGGCGCCACCCATACCAAGGAATACGCATAAAATTAATCCTATTGGTAAATTTGGAACAAAAATTAATAACGCTAATGCTACAGCCATTATTGTAAATCCAATCAATGGTAATGATTTGGTATTTAGTTTATTTCCTAAAGTTGCTACAAATGCGGCGCCTAGTACCATTCCAATACCTGCTGATGCTACAAAGAAGGTATATTGTGTACTTTCTAATCCTAATAAAGTTGCTAATCTTATCGCTAGTTCAATCAATGCGGCAAATACGCTATACAAAATTACTATTTGCAATATTGAGTTCCACACTAATTTGTTTGTTTTCAAATAGCGCAACCCAGACACAAATTCTTTTAAAGGGTTGAATGCTGCTTTTTGCTCGTTTGTGTGTTTTGCTTCTTTATAATCGATTGGTAATAAAATAATCGCTGATAGTATATATAGGGCGCCTACTACAAGTTCTTGACCCTCGTGATTATTAATACTTCGCGCAACACGCAGTACTTGGTCTCCAATTGCGTTACCAACAATTAAAGTCCCCATCATGGTCATGCTAAATAAAGCATTGGCTGTCATTAAGCACTCATGTTGTACTAATAGAGGGATAGTTGCTTGCTCTGCGGGTGCAAAGAACTGTGTAACGGTAGAAATAATAAAAGTAATTAATAGTAGAATACCAAACTCGCGCGGTAAAAACGGTATTAACAACGTTAAAACTCCGCGTACTGCATCCGAACCGACCATGATTAGCTTTTTTGGAACCCGGTCAACTACAACACCTCCCAGTGAACCAAATAAAATCGCAGGTATTGTAAACGCCATATATAGATAAAAACGTCCAGATGCATCAATTTGACTTGCCGTCAAGTATTGACTCAGTAAGGCAATTTGCAACACCAATAGTATTTTATCTGCTAGCTGTGAAAACAACTGTCCAACCCACAGCAGCATAAAACTGCGATTTTTTAGTACGTTCGAGAAGCTATTATGATGAGACACAACTTAATATACCAGGTTTTCTCATTAAGACCTTACCAGAAGAGAGCCAATTTTTTTGTCAAAATCACCTCATATAGAAATTCAACCGCACTTAATCGTTGTTGACATGGGGGGTTAATCGTTGAGTCAACCAACCAACCCTGCACAGCTTGAGGATTTTCCCAAATTTGTAAATGCTCTACAGGGGGGTCTGCGTAAAAGTTGTATTCACCGGAACCCAAAACTAAAGAACTCCAGTGAGTAAAATAATCATGACTCATTCGGTAAATAGAAAAATCACCAAACAGAGGGACTCCCCATCCATCTATAGCTATAAATGCTTCGACTTTACCAGATTGTAGCTGCCATAAATGTGCTGCTGCAATGGCGCCAACTACACCAGCACTGAAACCAATAAATATAACTGGAGATTCGAGATTACTTTTTAACCGATGACGCAAAAACTCAAAAATATGAAGTCCTGACAAAGGTAAAATTCCATCTGCTGGGACTATTAGTAAATTTCTATTAGTTGAACTACTTGTAATTTTGTCATATAAACACGCAACAAAGTTTTCAGTTAAAGCTGGGTGATGGATTCCTGGACAAATAATAATACTCAATCTTTAGCACCTCTGATTAAAATATTTTTTCTAAAAATCTTTTTGATTTAAAAGATTCCCGTTTAAAGCCAATAGTAGTCAGCGTGTAAGCAAAGATGAGAAATCCCATTAAAACCAGACCTCAATATATAAAATCGACACTCAACCCTGAAACTTGAAATACACTAGGAAATAAAAAAGAGAGCGCATAAACTACAAGCGACAATCGACAACTCCTATTCTGGACTAGCTGACTGGTGACAACGAGCTTAATCGGGACAGTATATCTATAGAAATATTACTAATGATGTAGTTCCTGTGCTATCCCCCTGGATAGGATAATATTATATGAGTGAATAAAAGAATACGGGCATTACACCGATTCTGAACACAGGTAGCATTGAGGAAACGATAGTGGTAGCAACACCCGAAAAGTTACAGCATACACATGAGCATCTACCCAACCTACAGCGAGTAGCTGTATTACTTATGGGCTATGGAGAAGTTGAAAGCTACGAAGATTTTGCGAATTATAACGAACAAGCTTTAAATTTACTGACAGCAAAATTTGCCCCCGTCCCTACTTGGATTTATCCACCTTTGGCTAAACTCTTAGCTATGTTTGACCTGCATGAGTGGGGACACCAGCACCATAATTTTATTTCACCTCATAACGCAATATTTGAACAGCAACGTGCAGGTATAGAAAAGCACTTACAATCTCATTGGGGTAATGGTATCCAAGTTTTTAAAGCGTTTAACTTTTGCGCTCCTTTCTTACCCAATCAAGTTTTAGCCGAAATCAAAAGTCAAGGATTTGACAAAATTCTCATTTATCCTTTATTGGTAGTTGACTCAATTTTTACCAGTGGTATTGCTATTGAACAAGTTAACAAAGCTTTGGCTGAACTTACAGATACGCAAGAAGAACATTGGGTAAAAGGTTTGCGTTATATTCCTTCGTTTTATAACGAACCCGAATATATTGATTTAATGGCGCGCTTAGTCGAAGATAAAATCCACTCTGATTTAAGTACAGCTTACTTACCTTCAGAAATTGGCATTGTGTTGATGAACCACGGTTGTCCTCATAAAGCCAAAGGTTTTACTTCTGGAATTACCGAAAGTCAAGCACTGTATGACTTAGTTCGCGATAAGTTAATCAACCGTTACCCACTAATATCTGTTGGTTGGCTCAATCACGATACACCTTTGATTGAATGGACACAACCTAGTGCTGAAGGTGCTGCTAAAAACTTGATTCAACTCGGCGCCAAAGCTATAGTATTTATGCCTATCGGGTTTGCAACCGAAAACCATGAAACATTATTAGATGTTCACCATATCATCCACGCATTGGAGAAAAAGCATAAGAATGTTAACTATATCCAAATGCCTTGCGTAAATGATAATGATGACTTCTTAGCAATGGTCGCACATTGGGCAGATAAAAATATTGGTGAGTTACTAGCAACCGAAGCTGTAAGCGTAAACCCTCAACTAGCAGCACATCACCACCACCATCACCATCATTAATTTATGATTCCTAGTAAGGACTTTAGTCCTTTGAAAAGAGAAGCACTGAAGTTCTTACTACGAATTACTTCCGTGCAGTTCAAGGTATCGATTATATAAATACATTGTTTCTTGCCCAGAAGACTTGCTACTGTTGAATAACTTCTCAATATTACGTTCCGATAGCGCGCGTAAATAAGGCAAGTCTTCAAAAAGCGTTAAGCATGTAGCTAAATGTAAAATCATTTGCATTAATGGCTTTAACCACCATTCTAATTCCCCATAAATATCTACAAAGAAGTAATGTTCATTACTTGTCAGGGGTAAGACATTAAAGAGTACAAATATACGTTTTTGATTGTAAATTGGGATGCTTAATTCGACAGTATAAGGGTTATGCAGTATCAAATCAACCTCCACACTCAACTGGCGCCACATTCTTAACGGGTTAAAGGGAGATTCTAAACTTGTTTGAAACTTTATAATTCCACCCTGAGTAGTTGCTTGCTTCTGAGTTATAGTACCTACCTTCAAATTATTAAGACTAAAGTTATGGATTGTTTCTAAATGCTTTAAATTTAGTAAATGGTATACTTGACACAAATATGGAAATGGTAATATATACTCTTGACTAATTAGATGCGATGAACGTAAGTAAAGGGGCGCCTCTTGAATTGTCTCCGGTTTCAAGAAAAGCCATGCAGAAAACAGAAAACAAGTAATCACAGTAGAAAATAATTCTTGACTGTGAGCGGATTTAATTGCAAATAATACCACAATTCTTTCTAATACAGCAAATAACCACGCTGTCGTGCCAAATAACCAAACTCCATTTTTGAATTGATTGATAAACATTACTTTTTCTTCAGCTACCAACTTTCTTTGTAACTTATTCATATAGTTTTATTTAAAATCTTTAAACTTTATAAAATTTCAATACTGGTTATTGATCAATAAAACATTACTTGTTCACATTTTTACTTCATACCATTTTCACTGATGATCTTCTTTGATTGCAAGTCAAAAAATATACATTTGACTCTAGTACTATATGTTCTATATATAGAGTCAAAGCGCTATTATCAAACCTTGAGAGCGATTTTTATATATGAATAGGTATCATTACTTCATTAACAATTTACAAAAATATTGCCAAGATTACAATTTTTGCTATTTGTCTAATATGAATCGATAACGTATAATAAACTACATCACAAGTAGAATAAAAAGCAATTCTGCCAAACTTTATCCGCAACTATCTTTATCTCGGTATCAAGCTAAAGATAGCGCGCAAATAGTTATAACGGATATTTCAGATAATTAGCTTATCGGGTGTCATCACATACCTAAATATTGCATCTACATAACTAAAACTCATCTTTTTGACAATGTAAGTATTTACTTACTATCTTATCTGGCGCTAGCAGATGCATATCTATCTAGCGACCTATATTTTGTTGTATCTTATGATAGTTTTTTAATTGTTTAAAATTCTGTGCTAACTTGATACTAGGCGTCAAATTCAGTTTGCTTAACTTATTTTTTACACTAATAAAATTAATTTATCCAATTTTTTTGAGTTTTTTATTCTAGACATTTAATAGTGATGTGTTCCTATTTTTTGAAATTGTCATATTAATCACTACTTAAATCTATGTCTAAATTACTATTTGATGATTGGAGAATTTATGAATGTATTGACTATCACAGAATGAGTCGAGCGCTACTTGTGTAGATTAATAAGGGGACAGTACCCCATTAGCAATGCACGGAAAAGAAAACTATTATAGCTAACATACGGACTTGTAATAGGGATGGAGTTTTAGGACAATTGCTTTTTGGCGATCGCTTACCACTACTGTCAGTTGGAGGATGTGAAAATATGCTTAATTGTCATATATTCTATTTCAGTACTTGTGACGTTGCTTTCTTCAAAACACCTCTATTGTCAACAAACTAAGCTTGTTGACATCTTACTGCGCCTATGTTTCATATACGACATTAAAAAGGTTGTATTGCATACGGAAGTAAAACTCACATAAGCTAGACTATTGTTCTATAACTTTAACTGACTCGTTGTATGGCAATATAGCTATATATTTGCTGTTTGTACACAGCCCGTGTAAATCTTATATATTACATCTACTAATGACTCAGGAATCTCAACCAAATCTCATAAAAATACTCGAATTACCGACTAACTGGCAGTCTCAGGACGGTAACGCACGAATGCATGACTTGAGTCTCCTAGCTGCTGCTCGTGAAAGCTCTTTTGATTTTGCGGGAGCGCTCTCGTACCACCAGTTAATCTTAGAGCTTGCTCTTCAGAGAGACGATAAAAGCCATCAAGAAGTTTCTTTGTATAATATTGCAAATTGTTATCGTCAGTTAAGTAAATTTAATTTGTCGATTAGTCACTTTTCACGTGTTGTAGAAATTACGCGCGCAACAGGAAACCGTGTACTACAAGTAGCTGGGTTCTGGGGACAGGGTACTTGTTACCAAAATCTAGGGGAGTATCAAAAAGCAATTGAGTATTTTAAGCTACAATTAGCGATTGCTTGCGAGATGAACGCGCGTAACTGGGAAAAAAGCGCACTCTCGTCACTAGGTAATGCTTATCAGTTTTTAGGGGATTTTGAAAAAGCTCTTGACTACGAGCAAAAAGCGCTGTCTATCGCGCGGTGTTTGAGAGATACCAAAGCAATTGGTGATTCACTCGTTAACCTAGGCAGTATTTATCTTCAGTTACGTGCTTGGGAAATGGCTATTGGTTTTTGCTCTGAAGCACACTCAATAGCTAGTGAGAATGATAATAAAGACTTAATGATGGTAAGTCTTCACAGTCTTGGGCAAGCTTACAAAGGGCTAAACTTATATCAAAAGGCATCACATTTCTTATCGTCTGCGTTAGAACTATCAATATTGATTGGTGAAAAACGTGTCCGCAGCGCTATTTTACAAGGATTGAGCGATGTTTGCAGTCAAACTAATCAGTTCGAGCAGGCAATTAAGTACAATTCTGAGTCTTTAGATATTAGCCGTGAGATAGGTAATCGATTTGGCGAAGCTGCGGCTCTGTCAAGAATTGCAATTACGTATCAGCATCTCGGTAATATCAATAAAGCTTTGACTTATTACGAACAGTCGTTGGCTATTTTACAAGATATTGGTGCCAAACAGAGTCAGCAGCAGTTATATTTTAATATTGGCACTATCTACTACCGCGAACGCATGTACGTTAAAGCTGTAGGATTTCTACGTACTGCGTCAACCCTTGCCCAAGAACTGAAAATGAATGCTGAACAAGCAAAAAGTGAATTTGTGCTTGGTATTGTTTTCCACAAGCTACGTCAACATCGCGATGCAATTCATCATTATCGCCAAGCTTACCAAATTTATAAAGGCTTAGGAGATGAAAGCCAAGCTCAACAGATGCTGCAAACGATGCATAAATTAGGCGCCGAACCTTCTGCTTGAACACACGTCCCGTAGCATAGGCGTCCCGCCTGTGCGATTGGGCGCGTATGTAATTAGTCAGGCGGGACGCCTAACCTACAGACGAGGGGTATACTTAATGATTTAATGACTAATTCAGTTTATGTATACTGAAATTCATTCAGAAGCTTAATAAATATTATATTTTATACAAATACGACTTTTAAATTTTAATTTATGCTGAAGACAGTTTTAATCTAGTAATGGGTGATACGACTTTTATGATACTGTTAAGAAATTTAAAAAGTGCCAAACTGGCAACAGTGAATGGTCAGATTTGTTATTGATTGACTAACCAGGTATTTTGAGTAATGTGTCTACTTACTGAAAGTAGTAAAAAAGCTCTCTGAAGTCATGAAGCATTCTTTCACATAATCAAACCACACTAGTTTAAATTCGCGTTTTATGATTTGTTCTGCGACCTCTGATTAGCTCACCGCAGTGGACAAACGAAGTGGATTTAAAATAAAGTCACAGTTAGTTAACTACAGTAACGTTTATAATTTCCGTGTTTAACATGATAGGTCAGTTACTCGCAGGGCATTACAAGGTTCTGAAAGTGTTGGGTGAGGGAGGATTTGGAACGACCTACATCGTTGAGGATATTCATCTACCTGGTCATCCACAGTGTGTCCTCAAGCATCTCAAACCTACATGTACAGACCCACAAGTTCTAGAAATGTCAAGGAAGCTATTTCAGCGTGAAGCTGATAGCTTACAGCAGTTGGGTAATTATGACCAGATACCTCGACTGTTAGCTTATTTTGAACAAAATCAAGAATTTTACCTTGTGATTGAGCTAATTCTTGGACATACTCTTGCCCATGAATTAATTCCAGGGCAAAAGTGGACTGAGGGTCAAGTTATCTCGATGCTTACCGAGGTTCTAAATATTCTTGAAGTTGTTCATGAGCAAGGTGTGATACATCGCGATATCAAACCTGATAATATTATTCGGCGATCAGTTGACCAAAAATTGGTGCTGATTGATTTTGGCGCCATCAAACAGTTGCGGCAAGCGACGGTATCAAATCAGCAGCGAGCTACGATTACTGTAGGTACTCCAGGTTACATGCCTTCAGAGCAAATTAGGCGTTTACCGCGTCCAAGCAGTGATATTTATGCTTTGGGAATGATGGGTATCCAGGCTTTAACAGGAGTTAATCCCCGCGAATTACAAGATGACCCAAGTACTGGGGAAATTTTGTGGCAGCATTTAGTACCCGTAACACCTGGTTTGGCTGAAGTGTTAACGAAAATGACGCGCTATCACTTCAAAGACCGCTACCAGTCGGTTAAAGAAGTAAGTTCTGTACTCCTTGAGCTACGCAATATTGTTTCGGCGCCAACAGTCACACCAATGGCTTCTTTAACAACGCCAACCGCAGCAACTCATGAAACTATACACGAGTTGACATTGGAGTGGCACGAAAACGGAGAAATCAGAACTTGCACGATTGAAGAAAATCAGCACTGCAAAAATCCAGGTAGAATCAGAATTGGGCGTGACCCGCAGGTTTGCGATATAATTATACCTGATGTTTCTGTATCTGGGTTGCACGCTGAAATATTTTTCAATACGGCAAAGCAAAGATTTTACCTAAGAAATTTACGCCAGCAAAATCCTCCCATAGTCGATGGAAAATTGCTTTTAGCTGGTGAAATGCCTTTGACTAATAAAAGTAGTATACGTTTGGGTCGGCAGCAGATTAAAGTTAGCGCTATTAACATCAAACGAGTTGAAATTGATTATTCCTCAGATGAAAATTTCGGTAACACTGCCCAAAAAAATGCCCAAGCTTACAAAACAAATTCTCAAATATCCGAAATAGCAAGCAAACCGCTATCAGAACCAGTAACAAAAACTGCACCACCGCAAAAACTCCTGACTCCACAGCGTAACAAAAACGCATCTGCACCCCCGATGATTTCGTCAATTCCACAACGAAAACCTTTAATATTGGGGATGAGCATGGCAGCGGTTATTAGTACAGTTGGTGGTTTGGTTTGTCTCCAAACTGGTAACGCAGGCAAAAATTATTCAGAACAGAGTTTTGTTTCACAACAGCCAAAACTTTGTCGAGTAATTGCTCCTACCGGAGGTAATTATGTCGCAAAGCTCCGTCCAGAACCGCAGACCGAAGTCGGCGCCCTCAAGCAACTCAATCCTGGTGATAAAGTCTTATTTATGCAGGTTAAAGGGGATTTTGTCCAGGTTCGATTAGCTGACGGTACTCAAGGGTGGGTATTTAGCGACCAAATACAACGCTGTGATACATTACACGGTAAGCGTTAGATATGGGTTGCCTTTCTTGGTTCGGATTTTTAGGTGCGATTGAATACTGAGTAGGTCGCACCAAAAACCTTATATGCGTATTCATGTCAAGTATCTTGAGTAAGTTTTCAAGACGTGGCTTTTTTACTAGTATTGTTTTTATCTTAAATTTTTATTAATTACTGAAATTGCAGTAAGCAAAAATACTTAGAGTGTGGTTAAAATTGTAAAGGTTTATACAATCTTAACTGTAGGAACAAAAAATTATCGCTTACTTCTGGATTTTTATCCTCGGCGCGCGTTTTTGCATTGGATAATAAGTTAGACTCAGGGATTACGCTGAGTGCTAATGTAGCTTATAGTAAGCAGAAGATAGCAAACAATGGGAGATAGGGTATGCACTTAGAACAGGTTAACGCTTTTTACGACTACGTTGCTTCCGACCAGGCAGTTTACGAGCAGTACTATAACAGTTGCTGCATTCGTGGTGTATTTGGGGTTTGGAGTTGGGATAAGAAAAAAATCGTTGATTTTGCAGCAACACTTGGCTATGAATTTACTCAAAGCGAGCTTGATTACGTTTTATTCGACAGCGGTGCTGGTGCTGTTCAACATTCGTCTGCCTATTAACCAAAGGACTTGCGTCTCAAGAAGGCGCCAATCCAAATCATAAAATATTTTTATAACAAGCAGTATTAGATTTTGATGATATAGCTTAAAGTGTAGAGATATTACATTGTGATGTCTCTACTTTGCCATCAAAACCCAATCCAAAATCCAAAATCGAATGGGCGACTTTTTTCTATTTAAATACGGTTCAGAAATATTGCAGCGCACGGGTGAGCATTTACTTTTGGTAGGGATATCGATTGGGTTGGCAACTAGTATTGGTATTCCCTTGGGTATTTTAATTACTCGTAAAGCTGTATTGCGGCAACCGATTTTGGGCATAGCCAACATCCTGCAAACAATTCCAAGCTTGGCCTTATTCGGTCTACTAATTCCTGTTCCTATCATCGGTGGTATCGGCGCCACTCCTGCAATTGTGGCATTAACGTTATATTCATTTTTACCTATAATCAGAAATACTTACACGGGAATAATTGGAGTTGATAGTGCTATAACCGAAGCTGGACGAGGAATGGGGATGAGTGATAGGCAATTATTAATGCAGGTAGAATTACCGTTAGCAATGAGTGTAATTTTAGCGGGAGTACGGGTAGCGACGGTTATCGCCATAGGAATCGCGACAATTGCCGCAGCAATTGGTGCAGGTGGGTTAGGAGTATTTATTTTTCGGGGAATTGCAGTAGTCAATAACCAGCTAATTTTAGCAGGCGCCGTTCCCGCCGCAGTAATTGCTTTTCTGGCGGATTTAGGAATCGGTTTAGTCGAAAAGCGGTCAAAGCTAGATTGACTCGAATTTTAACCTCGTCACTCGCACAGCGAGAATTCAAAATTCATTCATGTCCCTATACCGGGAAAATTCAAAATTCGCCACTTTTAAAGCGCGCTTCTCGTTGCGACCAAGAGTATAAATAGTACCCCTGTGGGTACTGATTTATTCAGTAAAACACTGGTATTTTTTAAAAGTCACTTGTTTTTAAAGCAAATTAATTACATAGGAAAAGCTTTATGCCTGTAAACCCTGCGATTTCACCAAATTTATACCAACTTCAAGGTCAACAGATTCACATCACTTATTCGACCTCAAGTTTCGACGGAAAACCTCGTTTCGACTATCAGGATGCTTACAATTCATTACACTTTGTGGGCGATGAGATTCGTACTGCAATCTCAGAAATTGGTACGCTAGTGAGCGTTAGCATCCGCAAAACGATAGATACTGGTTCTACCTCTTTTACTCTCCTATTGCCCAATATAAATCTAGAACACACGAAGCAAGCTTTTATCACAACAGAGGGGATAACTACGATACATCGCTTTTCCGTAGTCCCGATGTTTAGACAGGGACAAACACAATTGTATGATGTGACCCAGCTTTCTGGGACAGCTCAGGCTGTAGACTTTTAAAAGTGAGCAACGCGATTTTTTGGACTTTGGGGCTTGGTATCTGCGGACAGATTTCTGAACCGAAGCTTAGATTAAAATGGAAAAGCAGGGGCACATAGCCTTATATAAATATCTCTTTTGTCATCGGAAAAATTCCTCCTACCATGAAGTATTCGTGTATTGTCAATCATTAAAATATCTCCTTTTTGCCAATTAACTTCTGTAGTTATTCTTTCAGCAATTTCATTAAGCTCAGACATAATATCATCAGAAATTTCTGAATTATCCTCAAACTTAATATTGTTTGGGTTTAACTGCTTGGCTGGCAATAAACTATTAATAAAGACTTGATATTTTCCACATCTACTCGTAACTTCGCGCTGGAATCCGACGGGCTTGCGTGCGACGGTCAGACTCTCGATTGCGGTTCGGCAAAACGCAAGCGGTGGTAAATACATTTCATGAATGCGACTTCATACCACCATTTTTGTTGCGCTGCTGTCCAGACTTCTTTGCTACCACATCCTGCACAAGTAAACGGTTTATCTATATAGTATCGGCGCCAAAAGAATTCTGGCTTACCGTAACTGTTATGTGGCGCCAGGGCTGTGCAATCAACAGAAAGTCCTCCATGTAATGCCTGGGCGCCTATATTTTCTTGAAGAAACTGGATCAATTTGGTTTGGCGAGCACATAAGCGCGCTTTGAGTTCCTGACGACGTTTTTTACCACTTTTCATTTTATTCAGATTAATTAAGCTATCTACTGCATTCAGATAGAGTAAGCTTCTTGCCTTGGTTTATAAAGTACAAGCTTCTCCTGTTCATCTGGGTCATTGATAAATTCAACAGTATTTCTACCTTGACACTTATAGCTGAATTTGATACAGATATTTTTATCAGTACCATCGGAATAAAAACCGCCCAACTTCCATGAGAAATTTAACTTTGCTATCTGCCACAACTCTAGTTGCCACATCTGGCTTACTTTTTGGTACAATGGATTGTGCCTCTGCTCTGAATTGGAACTGGAATTATTCGGGTACTGGCATCACGGCAAGTGGTACTTTTATCACCAATGATACACTCAATAATTTAGGTTTTTACCAAATTTCTGGAATTACAGGTACACGAAACGGTGAAACAATAACTGGTTTGCAAGCTACTGGAACTCCAATACCAGGAAACGAACCTTTTGGTGTTGACAATTTAATTAGTCTTAATAGCCAGCAATTAACAGGTAACGGTTTTGGTTACTCTACATCTGGAGGAAACTTTGCTAGCCCATTTTTTGCTGATTTTCTATCAACACCAGGTTACTTGGAAGTTTTTTCTGCACCACCATTGATACCAGGTTTTGAAAACCTTGGACTAGAAGATAGTGAGTTACCTATTCGTTTTTCTGCATCTATAGTAACTGTTCCTGAACCTACCTCTATCCTCAGTTTACTTGCTCTTGGCGCCCTTGGTGCTAGTTCTACGCTCTTAAGTAAACGTAAAGCTTAATACGCAAATCACGTATAATATAAAAAGTAAAGAGGCACCTGCAAACGATTCCCAAAGGGAAGTAACAGGCGCCAATTAGAAAAAAAGCTACCAGTATGATTACACAAAACCAGGGAATTAACATCACTAGTTCAAATACACCTTCTGTACCAGTTGTCTTGAACTACAATTTTGATTACGAGCGCTTTAAGAATCTTGACTTATACTCCAAGCTAGAAATCAACAACTAGAACAGCGTGTAGCAGACTTAGAGAAAGTTCTAGAATACTCGAATAAGGGTAGTTTGGCGCCATTACATAAAGTTGATGAGAAAGTCAAACCAGACTTTGTTCTACTGTTACCTGTATTAATGTCCGAAGTTAAAGAATTAAAGAGTGTAATGAAAACTCAAAACCAGGAGTTAGAGCAACTTAAGGCTGTCAATGCTTTTCAACTGGAGGAAATTAATAATGGTCACCAGTCCTTAGCAATAGATACTGGTATAGAAGAAATCATCAAAGAATTTGGTTATGTCGGAGAGAGTTTAGGATGGAATGGCTGGAATCGTTATGGCTACGGCACGGTTGATGGTAGGCTATACAAGGGTATTAGTGGAATGAAAAGTTTTGTTGCTGACTTGAAGCAGGAGTATTGTGAGGCACCAGAAGTTGTGTTTCAAAATTGATAGAACGGCGGCTAATACATAAACTTGGCGCACGTTATGAAACGCTGTGTACCGGAGGTAAATTTGCTGTTTGTTGAATGCGCGTTCATGTCTCGCTTGTGAAATTGTCCGGTCAGCTTATAAATTCTCCCGTAAGGTCGTAGAGTGGCGCCACCTAAAGTAAATAATTATTGCCATAAAGTAAACATCGTCTATACAATAAAGAAATTCCGTAACAATTGTAAATTAATTTCGTAACTCAACTGTGTCAACATGGCGAAAAAGAAAATAACCAAGTCCCCAGAACCCAAGGTTTCAGCTAAAAAAACTAAACAAAGTAAACCCTCTCCTAGTGAGGTGCCTGCCCAGAAAGTAAAACAAGTTTTGCCCGAAGTTGAAGAGGCGCCAGCTAAAAAAGCTAAACAAATCGAGGCTCTAGAAGGTAAGGCATTAACTGATAAAGTTAAAGAAATGCCCAATAGTAGCAAAGAAGAAAAAGCTAAAGCATGTGGCTACTATAGCGTCACCAAAGACGGCGTAGAGCGAGTTAACATGATGAAATTTCTCAATGCTCTACTTGATGCCGAAGAGATATCATTTGATACCCCCTCGGATAAACAAAGTCGCGGACGTAGTGCTAGTTACCGAATTTCAGTACAGTCTAACGGCGCTCTGCTAATAGGTTCTACTTATACAAAACAATTAGGCTTGAAGCCAGGAGATGAATTTTCTCTCAATATAGGTAGAAAACACATTAAGTTGATAGCAATTTCTGAGCAAGAAAATGAAGACGAAGTAGCTGCTTAACAGTAAATGTCAATCAATGGTTCCGTGGCGCCTGAGAGTTATGTATTTTAGGGCGCCTAAAAGTCATGTCCATCCTACAAAGACAATGCAAAGCCATTACTTACCTAGGTATCGATAAGTTTAGAGGTAGTGTTCCTGCATGGTAGGTGATTAATTTCAGGCACATTTGCTTTTCGTGGAAACGCTTTAGAGATTGACAGAGTGCAGCTACTTCAACAAGCACTAACAGGTTTTGATGCGTCCGTTGGAACTAAACTTACGTCTTTAGGAAGCGGTTCTTTACGCGGTTATGCTGGGTTGTACTATTATACTGGAGTTTAGACTAAATAATCTAAAACCCTTGTGTAGTATGTAAAATTAACGCAGCAAAAACCTTTCTTATTAGTCCAACAAACAATTAATGAATTCATCCAAAATCTTTATAGAAAGGCGCCTGTATCAGTCGTAGTTACAACATAAATTCATATAGGCGCCAGTGTTGTTTCGACAAGATCACTGAGTAGGTATTTGGACAAGTCTTGCATCTGTAATGCTAATTCCAGATGCCCTTTCAATTGCCCAGAAGATAGTCTGTCCAGTTAAAATTCGGATGCGTTTTGGTGTAACTGTCTTTTCACAAATGGTAATCAACGTCCCCTTTTCTAAAGTCTCTAACCAATTTTCACACTCTCCTCTATTTTTCGAGTCGAGGGAGTAAACTTCAATTACACCCGATACTTCTCCATTATTGGCATCCACCCATTCGTACTCACCAGGCATACCAAAAGCATGAGTAAAAACAGCTTCTTTCATAAGTGCCGAACTGTTGAATGTATCACATTCGTTAGAACCGCGTACTGTAAAGCCAGGAGTAGATGAGTCAGAAGCACGCCACAACACAAAGTCACCTGCTTCAATCTCTAAGTGAGGAGGGTCTGCTACAAACTTTTGCCCTTCTCGTCGAACCGTAACATTGTGTTGCTGACCTTTTTGCTTACCAAAAACGCACCTATTAACTTCAATGATGAAGACTTCTCCATTTACGGGTAAGCAAGCTCCGGCAGTAGTTGTAATGTGATACCGGATTTGACCTGGTGAAGAGAACTTCTGCAAGTAGCAATCAGTATATCGTAGTGAGCGGCTGTCTAAAGTATTCATAGTAAATCTCCTGTTAGGGTGAAATTTCAGCCGTTAATACGAGTTCATCTTCGTCGCTGCCTATAACAGCAGCAGTAATAGCGTCCAATGTAATATTGACTGCGGGATTAAGAGGAGGCTCTTCTTCTAAGACTTCAAATAGTTTTGGACGCTGGTAGATATTGAAAGTTAAACCTGAAATAAACGGTGTCAGGATAGCTCCCAAAAATCCGATGACACCAGCGACACCAATAGTTGCTACGATTGCTGCAACTACAGCAGCTAAGAAAGGACCAATAAAGGGTATGGCTAAGAGAATAGGAGTAATTGCTGCTGTAATGGCTGCTAAAATTGCTGCTGCTGCTGGACTGATTTGCAAAAAAGGAATGCCAACAATAACAATGTCCACTTTCCAATCACTTCCATCTAAGTAGACCTTCAGTCTAAAGTCACCAGTAAATTTTAAAACATCAGAGTAAGTAATTGTTGGTGTACTAATCGTTGGCCATTCAATACATATTTTTGGTGTGCAGACATCGCCAATAAAGGGAATTGGGATGCAAACTTGTGGTAAACAAAATTCTGGTAGGAAGTCGCCTAAGTCAATGGAAAAACCAAAGCTGAGAGAGTAGTTCAACTCGCAGTCAACAATCCTAATGATATCCGGAGGGATGAGGTCTACAGTTCCGTTTGATAAAGACACACTTGCACCCCATGATGCCGTAAAAGGTCCAAGGGTGCTTGATCCACTGTCTGAGAGGGTTCCCAGAGTTACTTCGGCATCATGCACAATTTTTGTTGCAGCCGATTCATCTGCTGCTACAGTAATATCTGGCATGGTTCCTCCTATACATTTCCGTACAATTTCTCTTGGTTGTCTTCGGTTTCTGGTCCACGTGTGAGAGTTAGGGAGAAAGCTCCTGCTCTTAAAGCTTCAAAGGGAAGTTGCACATTTGCCAAGACTGCCCGCAACAACATCAGAATAAGACACTCTAACACCGACTCCAAGGATAATGGTGTAACATCTACAATCTCGACAGCATCAACCGCAATACCAATTACCCCTGTGCCCACTCCAGAAATGGTAACTGTGGGTCTGCCAACAGCCCAAACATCAAGAGATGTAGATATGGGAACTACAGATACAGATGGGACGTGAGTCCTAGGAATATCAGGGTCGTTAACCCGTCGGATGCATCCAATTGCTAATTGAACTGTTGTGCGAATGCTAAACTGCCCAGGATTGATGGTTACAGGCGCCGTTCCACCGGTGCTATCAGGAAAAAGGTCTATTTTAGGGATGGTAAAGCTAACTATGTAAGAAATACCGCCTGGAACTCCAGGAAAATCAATTGCTGAAACTTGCGTAACAGATGCTGTTGTTGCTGTTACAAAAGGTAGCGAACCATAGTTAAGATAACGAGGTCTGGCTGAAAAGAATGCCACTAGAAAATCATTAATACCATTCTCATCGACTCCAGCAAAAATTTGCTCAATTTCTGTTAAACTCACTACAACCTCCTGATTGTGAAGGTATAATTCAATAAAGTTTCTACCTAACCGTAGACTAAATTCTTTTCAATACCGATACAGAGTAGATGCACTCATGACTTACTACTTTAGAGCGTATATTCAATTTACCTGTGCTTAATACTCATAAAAGCACCTTAAGACAAGCGGGAGCAATGTTATTAAATATAGTGGTAGTAAAAAATATTTATAGACTACCAAAGCGCAAGACTTCACTCACCGTTAACCGCACAACAGACACCAGCATATTAAAGATAGTCAGAATAATTCAAAAATTCAACTTACATGTTTTATTTTTGATTTAATTCTAAACAAAGAGTTTCTACTACCCATTTAAACAGCTTTTACACAAGGTAGTATATGTCTAAAGGCTGATATTATCTAAATTTTAATACATTGTAATATTTACATACATTTGCTCATAGAAACACCATAAAGGATAGAATGGTGCCAGCAATTAGAACAACATTATAACTTGTAACGTATTTATAACTATTTCACAGGCGCCGACACTTATAAATACCCAAGTACTTGGTAACAGGTGCCTTTAATTCTTTTGTTCGGAAATATTGGTATATGGAAACATAAAACTATCTGTACAACGTATGAAGTCTTTATTTTTGTGTTTCAGCACATGGGAACGTTTAACACTGACTGCCACAAGCGTCGAACCCTCTGCCTTGAATCCACAGACACCATCTTTACTTGAAAGTGATTAATCAATAAGCAAGCGCGCGTTCTTTTCATTGTTCCATCTGGTTGAAGAAGGCGCCGACTCCATAAGCTCAAAGAAAGCTTACAGGCGCCTACCTCCATCAACATGCAAAATTTCACCTGTCATAAAACCATTGGTCATCATAAATACTACAGATTGAGCGACTTCTGGAGCGCTTCCAACACGTTTAGCAGGAAGAGTTGCAGCTTGAGATTGAATAACTTGTTGATAACTTTCACTCCTCTGCATTGGCAAGCAGAGGAGTATCAATATAACCAGGGCAAACTGCATTTACACGAATTGAAGATAATTCTAGAGCCAAAGTTCTTGCCAACGTTATCTCTTTTTAGCGCTTATCGACATAAAATTCGAGCAACAGATTTTTGAAAGAGTAAAACTTCTCCTTATCTTGAGTGCCATAATACCCAGTTGATCCAGAAGTCGTGTTTTTAGTTAGGGTGACTTGAAAGATCGGGTTATGCTCGTAGGTCTCTCCATAAGTGGAGATGGAGCGACTATCGAATAAATCGTCAGCAACTTTTATCAACTCGCGCTCTTTTGAGCGATGATTATTGTCGGGGCTGCTCAAGATGTCTCGACTAGGAGACTTGGCTTGGTCATAGTGTTCTAAACCTGTCAAGGGAGATTTCCATCTGGCAATAGAGGCGGTCATCGTTAAGGGGTTGTATTGGTCGCCAAGAGTCAAGTAAGTATATTTGACCCCACATACTCTCCAATAATCGATATCGGCACGGGTACAAGCACCACTCGTTTGACTAGCGTCTTTAAGGTCAAAAATATTGACTCCTCCTTGTCCGACTACAGACATTTTGACGTTGGGGGTGTCAACATCGGTGACCACTAAGGCTGTATTCTCGTCTGGTGCGTAAGCATCATCAATCGAATTGTTTGAGGCCAATCGGACGAACCGCCCCTGCCGACCTCGTTCGGCAAAGTGGGTATCAAGAATGCCATATTTAAAGAAGCCAAAGCCCCCTTCTGGATAATAGGAGAGGTCATCCTGGTGGGGGCAGTAGTTTGCTTTAGAGAGAGCTTCTCTGTTCTGTTCGCATAGTTTTTTATCTGCGAGAGCTTCATAGCTTTCACCACCAGTAATCATGGGTAGCTTAACTGCGTTATTCCTGACGTAGCTGCCACCTACTTGAATCGCCGTCCCAGCACTAGTCCCAAAAATTGCTGCTCCCGAATCATAACTTTTGCGAATGGCTGCCAGTACAGGGCTATCAGTGTTGTCTTTATTAAGGAAAGCATCAATAAGGCGGGATTGGTCGCCACCACCGAAGAAAAAGCCTGTCATGTTGTTAATTTGTTTAACTACTTCTGGGCTATTTTTGTTAGAAATATGGTCTATATCAATAGGGATCACAGTCGCATCGATAGCTCCCAATTTTTTGAAAGCTTTAACGTAGTAAATCCCGTTATCTCGGTAATTACTAGCTTTACAGGGGTCGCCAGCATTTTTGTCATCGATAGGAGAGCCAGATGCTGCTGTAATCACCCCAATTTTTGCCACGGATGAACCCCCTGCCAGTTCAATCATTTTCTGATAAATAGCTTGAGTATGAATAAAGCCGGGATCGTTCGTACTTGGGTCATCGGTACAACTTTGTAGAACCGGCTTCAAACCACCTCCGATGAGAACGAGAGATTTAGCTGAAGCAGGCAGGCAAGTTCCCAGACTAAAACCCTCAAACATTAATAAGAGAAGAGATAATAGTAGAAATTTTCGGAGTTTTTTCATATCGCGCTCCTTGCTAAAGTTTTAGCGATTTTTGTCTATATTCTTGAATCACTCGTAGTTCGTCGTGATATTTCCGCACACGGAACTATTTCTTAGCATACAAATAAACATATAAGTTAGGGGTAAACACCCACTACCCTCCTACGGCAAAACTGCGTTTACGCTCAAATTCCCTATCACAAGCGGATATCTTTCGGATAACAAAAAAACTATTAACACTCGTGGCGCCGAACTTCAAAGCTAATTAACTTTTATCCATCAGTATATTGAGGAAGCAATATTACAATACTAGGTTTCTCGGTTTAACTTAGGCGCCGTGGTTTTATACTATAAACAAATACATAAATACTGATATTACTCCTTGTAGGGAATGTAACTAATACGTTAACTATCACTGTGGAACAGGTATATCCAATGGCGCCACTCTCTGCGTTGGAGCTTTTAGAAAACCTTACGCTTAATAGTACAGACCCTACTGCTCCTACAACGGGTATGCCTTTAATCAGAAGTTCAATCCTTACACCTTAAACAATACCAGAACCATCTTTATTAGCAGCACTTGTTGCTATCAGTACAATTGGAGTTGCTTGTTATGGGCGCCGGAAAATATATAGTACTAATCAATAGGCGCCACACCATTCGTGTCAAGTTAAGGTTGGCACCCATGCGTCAACGATAGGTTGTGTGATGAACGAGGTATAAACATGAACTTTTTGCAAAATTTTATACTTAAACTGCAATTGATGCAGATAAACAAAGTACTAATAGCCGCTGAAAAAGTTCATTTTTTGTTCCTTTCAAACGCAAATTTTAAGCATAAATTCAAAGATAGCAACCCGAATACAACTCTCCATAACAGTCGTTTCCATTTAAAAATAACCACAGAGTTTTAATTTATACTAGCATTCTTAAGAATTGTACAACGCTATTAAAAAATATAAGTATGATAAAAACCATTATCGCTATGGCTCTATTTTATCAATATGAGCATCTATCTTTTTTTTCAAGTCTGATTCAATAAATGTTCCAACACATGTACATTACCGAACCTTCCCTGACACAGACAGCAATGACAAAGCAAGCAAGGTTACTTGTTTTGACAAAAATCTTACTGCTCGCTGGCAATTGCCCAGATTACGCGTAGGTCTAGTGAACCCGGTTGAATGTTAACGGCAAACGTTGATCTTATGTTTGGCTGCGCCATTACAGCAGGTATTTTGGAATTTGTTATCAAACTCTATCAAATTTACACCCCAAGGTGGTAACGTTGAAGTTAGGCTCTTTGCGTGTTGGCACAAAAGCTTTAATCCAAGTCGCGATACTGGTAAAGGTATTGGCACCGATTTTCTGCGGTTTATTTTCTACACATAACAGCTAGTATAACTCCACTCCTGGTAGTGTCGAAGCTTATAGTGCAGGAGAAGAACGTTTGCGCCACGTTTACAGTCAAACATTCCATTAATACCCATTACCCAGGAAATGAGTCAAATTCCCCCAACTACCTCAGATTTATCAAATTTACAGGGAAGAAGAATTTTAGTCGTTGATGACGATAAAGATTCGCAAGAACTGCTTGCTTTTATGTTAGAGCAAGAAGGTGCAGAAATACAAACAGTATCGAGTGCAACAGAAGCATTACAAGTTTTGGTTCAATGGCAACCAGATATATTATTAAGTGATATTGGAATGCCGCAAATCGACGGTTACACACTTATCCGTGAAGTAAGAAATTTGCCACAGGAACAGGGGGGTAAAATTCCAGCTATTGCCCTGACCGCTTATGCCGGTGAGTCAGACAGAGAAACTGCACTTTCTTCAGGGTTTCAACAGCATATCGCAAAACCTATTGACCCTGTTGAATGTATTGGCGCCATTGTTCAACTACTTGAAAAAACCTGATTTTACATAACACTTTGATATTAATGTTCAACATCCTAATAGTCGGCACCAGTTAAGATACATTTTTGTAGCACAGGTGTCCTGCCTGTACTACAAATAATACGATTGTATGAAATAGAACATGTTTATATTTTAACTTAAATCAAGGTCAGCTTTTGGGTAAATTTGAAGAAGGAATTTTCAAACTCTCAGGATTGGCACCTAAATTGAGGAGGCAAGTTCAACACCTAAATCCAGTTTTCTTTCTTTTGCATGAGTGACTTTTTACTTTTGCCTTGTTGCACTAGTGAAAGTAGCTGTTCAGTATCAATGGGTTTGGTTATGTAATAGTCGGCGCTGACTGGGATAGATTTTTTGCGGTCGCCTGATAAAAAATCTTAAAAATCAACTTCTCCAAGTTAATAGTAGAAATACCATCCGGAAAAAATCACAAAATCTATCAGAGTTTTACAAATTATACATATAACTACGTGATTCTTATTTTTGATTAAGCCAAGCTACATAAGCAATTCAGCATTTTTTATACTCATGACCCACATTAACAACTATTTAAAGATATACACACATAATTTGAATACGGTTATTAAAGTATGACCAAATGATGTAAAATTTACACTTAGTAAAAATATTATGTAATTAATTATACAGTTTATTAACTTGGAAATTCAAAAATGCCGAAATAGAGAAATTAATGTATAATATGCATCATACTAGTGCAGTAAATATCCGGACAAGGCAATGATTTAGTGGAGTTATTAATTAACACAATAACTAGGAGCAATTATTTGATTTGTAAAATTTACAGGTAGCTAACATCATATTCAAATGCGACATAATACCAAGACTTACGCGAGTGGCACCCTTATTGCGTCACTAAAATTGCGCTTTTTTGTTCTTAAGTCTTCTCCCGTCGGGATGCAATGGATAGTTAACTAGTATACAAAATTCTAATACTTAAAATGGTAACTAAGGTAATAAAATCTCCTACGCTGATATCTGTAGCTTTTGTTAAATCCTGTAGCATTGTATTCATTAGTACTTGTATGGGGGATTGGGGAGGAAGTGAAGAACTATGGTGGGCAACAGCTAAATTTCTAAAACAGCAAGGACATACAGTTAATGTCTTTAAGACTAATGTTGCTCAGACTCATACTCGTATTACCGAACTACAAGCTGCGGGGATTAAAGTGTCAGATATTTATCATCTGTCCAGTAAAACTAAAAAGTTTTTGAACAAGATAATAATTAAGCTTGGTAGATGGGGACGTTATATGAATCGGCTTCTACCTGAACAATGGTCTTTACTGCATCACAACTACAGTGAAGTATCCTTAAGGCAAGAATTAGAACGTTTACAACCATCGCTAATTGTTATTTCTCAGGGAGATAATTTTGATGGATTTTGGGTTGCACCGGTTTGCCAACAAATAGGCTTGCCTTACGTTGTAGTGTCTCACAAAGCCCATGACCATTTCTGGCCTATCGATGAGATGCGTCCTCTCATTAAAAATTTTTTCCAGCAAGCAAAACGCTGTTTTTTTGTTTCGCAACACAATTTATCTTTAACGGAAGCACAAATATGCCAAAAATTAGTCTATGCAGAAGTCGTAAGAAATCCTTATTTTGCGCCTGTTTCGGCTCCTCTTGCTTGGGTTGAACAAAAAGATAATTGTTTGAAACTTGCTTGTGTAGGTCGTCTTTACATCGCAGATAAAGGGCAAGATATATTATTAAAAGTACTTGCCCAGAAGAAGTGGAAATCTCGCAATCTACACGTTTCATTTTTTGGTGAGGGACCGCATCGAGAGGCACTGATTGGTTTAGCAAGTATTTTAGGTGTGGAAAATGTCAGTTTTCCTGGTTTTGTTGACAATATCGTCGATGTTTGGCGCGACTTTCATGCATTAATTATGCCATCGCGCGCTGAAGGTTTACCGTTGACACTCGTTGAAGCGATGATGTGTGGTAGACCAGGAATAGTCACCGATGTTGGAGGAATGCCAGAAGTTGTTGAGGATAATATTACAGGTTTTATTGCCAAAGGCGCCTGTGTCGATGCTGTTGATGAAGCACTAGAACGTGCTTGGGAGCGGCGCCATGAGTGGGAACAAATTGGTCAGCTAGCAGCTACATCAATTCGGGAAATGGTGCCACCTGAGCCAGCAAGTGTGTTTGCACAGAAAATACTCCAACTATGCCAAGATTCTACCACTCAAGCCCAGATAAATCAATAACTTCTTGTAATTCTAAATGATTGACATGACCTTACTTTCTTCTTTTTCCATAACATCTAAAATACAAACTGAGATAGTAAAACCTGATGTCACCAATCCGACAAATGCAGTTCAGCCCAGTCGTTTTGTCTTTATTAGCTCTTGCCGTGCAGACTGGGGTGGTAGTGAAGAACTTTGGTGGGCAACAGCAAAATGTTTAAAAAAACAAGGACATGCAGTTCATGTGTTTAAAACGAATGTTCTTAAAACTCATTCTCGCTTTGCTGAACTAGAAAATGCTGGAGTTGAGGTAGTAGACATTAATGGTCTATTTGATAAATTAAATAAACTCTCTAAAAAGAGAATTTATCTAAATAGATTTGTAAAATATATCAATAGTTTCTTACCTGTAAAGATAGCTTTGCTTGATGTTGACTGTGCTGATATGTCACATGATAATCATCACAAAAAAATCGAGGCGTTAGTATTACGAGAACTACTGGAGTTACAACCATCGTTGGTAATAATTTCTCAGGGAGATAATTATGATGGATTACATTTTGCCAGTATTGCTAGGCATATCGATTTGCCTTACGTTATACTTTCTCAAAAGGCGCATGATAATTTCTGGCACGCTGATGAGGAACGTTGTTACATGAGGGAAACTTTTAGGTATGCAAAACGCTGCTTTTTTGTTTCTCAGCACAATTTATTGTTAACTGAAGCGCAAATCGGTCAAAAGTTACAAAATGCTGAAGTTGTGAGAAATCCCTATCTTACTAATGTTTCAAGTCCTCTAGCTTTTACTGCATCAAACAATGACTGTTTCAAACTAGCTTGTGTAGGTCGCTTATACTTTTTTGATAAAGGGCAAGATATCTTGTTAAAGGTGCTTGCAAAGAAGAAGTGGCAATCTCGTAATTTGCACATTGCATTTTTCGGTGAGGGCGCAAATCTCGAAGCACTGATTGATTTAGCAAAGATTTTAGATGTGACAAATGTCAGTTTTCCCGGCTTTGTTGACAATATTATCGATATCTGGAGGGACTTTCACGGATTGATTATGCCATCGCGCGCTGAAGGTTTACCGTTGACACTCGTCGAAGCGATGATGTGCGGCAGACCTGGAGTTGTTACTGATGTTGGAGGAATGCCAGAAGTTATTGAGGATAATATTACAGGTTTTATTGCCAAAGGCGCCTGTGTCGATGCTGTTGATGAAGCCCTCGAACGTGCTTGGCAACGGCGCCATGAGTGGGAACAAATAGGTCAGTTAGCAGCAAAATCTATTCGGGAATTGATCCCACCAGACCCAGCGAGTGTATTTGCCCAAAAACTGCTGCAATTGTGCCAAACACCTACCACGAAGAGTCAAGATGACTTGAATACAATAAGCATTTCGAGTTAATTAATATGTCTTCATCTTCTTCTAAATCAAAACAAACCGACCAAATATCAACACAACAACACTTACCAATTAAAATTACTAGTGCTGGCAGCCAGTTACAAAACCCTCGCGCATTTATTTTAGATGCCCTACAGAATTTAAATTCCTCGTGGGGAATCGCCAAGCGCTTGTTTTTTCAGAGTGTGGCACAACGGTATCGTTACTCAACATTAGGACTGTTTTGGGCATTTGTTCCCCCAGCAATTATGGGAGTACTTTTGACGCTAGGGCAACGGGCAAAAATAGCTGGTCTGAGTACAGGCACGATTCCTCCACAAGTTTATGGCATCTTCGGTCTAGTGATGGCACAGACTTTTCTAGAGGCACTCAACGGTCAGCGTTTGTTCTTGACTCAGCACAACCACTTGCTGGCTCGTCAAAAAGTTCCGATTGAAGGGCTAATGCTAGCAAGTGTTGCCGAAGCTACATTTGCATTTTTAGTACGGTTCCCTGTACTAATTGTTATCCTTTTAGTCTTTAACATTACACCTTCTGTTACCTCTCCTCTATCTTTATTCGGGTTTGCTACGATTATCGGTTTGGGAACAGGACTGGGTTTGCTGCTAGCTCCCTGGAATGTCCTCAGTCGTGATTTGGATAGTTTAATGCAATTGTTTCCCTGGCTGTTGTTTGCTGTCACTCCCGCGTTTGTTGCTGTACAGCCAGGGAATTGGCTTTACTATATATATATGTTAAACCCACTAACTTATTTATTTGAAGCTACTCGTTGGTTGGCTTATGGTTATGGTGAGGTTAATTTAGTTGCATTGTTATTTTTAGTACCACTTACTCTAATACTGTTAGTGATTGGTTGGCTATTTTGTCGCTTATGCTTGCCTTACATCATTGAACGGTCGTTGATATAATTTATGAGTCATATTCTTTTAGAAACACAGTATTTATCTAAACGCTTTTGTCGGCGCCCAGAGCGAGCATTGCGATATACAGCCCAAGATATTCTACGAGAATTTCGCCGCCGTTCTGAAGGGGATGACCGCTTGCGTCCTGGTGAATTTTGGGCAGTGCGCGATGTCAATTTAGAATTACATGCTGGTGAAGTCGTTGGATTGGTTGGACACAATGGTGCGGGCAAAAGTACATTGCTTAATTTAATTACCGGGATTCTGCGCCCAACGTTAGGTCAAGTAAAATGGTACACAAATAATATAGTTTTAATAGATGATAGTTCGGGACTCAATCCAGTTCAAAGCGGGCGAGAAAATATTTATAATAAACTGTCACTACATGGGGTAAGTAATCGTCTCATACAGAAAAATATTGATGAGATTATTCACTACTCCGGGATTCATGAATTTATTGATTCACCCGTGGGTACTTACAGTACAGGCATGAGGTTACGATTGGCATTCTCAATTTACACTCAATTGCAGCCCGATGTATTTATCATCGATGAAGCTCTGGGTGGGGGAGATATTCGGTTTCGCCAAAAATTTGAGAATTTCCTTAGAGACTACATTGCCAAAGGTGGCGCCATCTTACTAATATCTCACGACCTTTTTATTATCCAGTCACTTTGCAATCGCTGCGTATTGTTAAATGAAGGACAGATGTACCAAACGGATTCTACAGATGTGATTCTTCACACCTACTATGAATTGATGCGAGCGCGGTCTGAACCTTACCAGCAAGCCTTAGTAAAGGCGCCAAAAGAGTCAGTATCTACCAAGCTAGCAACAGAAATAGAGGAAGTACCCTCATCAAGTCACCAGTTTGACGAAGTTCAAATTCAAGAGTTTGAAATTTGGTCAGCAGATGGAGGCGAAATTCGACCGGGATGTAAGGTACAGTTTCGGATTGTATGTTATTCCCGGATTACCGACGAACGAATTGTATGCGGTCTCTCGCTCGGACAAGCGGATTTATCTCCCTTAGCAATAATGGTTGGCGGTTATGGTAAACCTTCTTACAAACTACAAATCGGGCGTAATGAGTTTTGCGGCACCATCGATAACTTACCACTTATGCCCGGTCAATACCAATTGATTGTATCGGTGCTAGAACGAGACACACAAGCGATATTAGCGCTTAAAGGCTATGAAGATGCTCCATTTATCTTTGAAGTCAACAGTTATCTCGATCCAACGCTAAATCTCGCTCAAAGTCAAAAAGCCATTTTCCATATTCCAGTTAATTGGGAATAGAGTTTTGTTTCACGAATTAAGCAACGAGGTCATAACCATGACAAGCCTTGTGATGAATCAACTTAAACAAGTTGTAACGCTGATTCGAGCTGGAGAGTGGTGGTCTTTCAAAGGGGCGCCCGTCTTGGGAACTGCCTATGCTACCACAATGATTCTTGGCGCGCCTGTAACTTCAGTTTGGGCTTTTTTATTGTTTCTTCTGTTTGCTCTGGTAGTAGCAGCAAGTTATGCGAACCTGTTAAATGACTTGTGCGACCAAGAAGAAGATAAAATTAGCGGCAAAACTAACCGGATGTTAGGACGCTCATCCCTCTTCAAAGTAATGGCACTAGTTGTCTGCATTGTGCCAGGTTTACTAGCAGCGAAATTTTTAATTCAGGCGCCTATAGCTCTGGGAATTTATCTAGGTATTTGGGGTGTTTTTACAGCTTACTCAGTTTCACCTGTACGCTTAAAACAGCGGGGTTTTTGGGGCGTACTCGCAGATGCATTAGGGGCACATGTACTACCACAACTGTTTGCTGTAGCTTTGATAACTCATGCAACAGGTAAAACAATGCCAATACTATGGGTTACTGTTATCAGCATTTGGGCTTTAACATCAGGGTTACGAGGCATTTTTTGGCATCAATTGATTGATTTTGAAAACGATCGCAACGCTAACGTGAATACGTTCGCAGTTGCATCTTCTCCCATAACGTTGGAACTTTTAGGTAAATGGGTCGTTTTTCCAGTCGAAGTTGTTACGCTTGTAGCGCTATTAGTACTTACTAACAACATTTTGGTTTGGGCTTTTTTAGTTCTGTACTTAGTAACTGAATGCTTACGGCATTATTTTTGGCAAATCAATACAGTTATCGTTAAACCCCGCCAAAATAATTGGCATACCTTGAGGGATAGGCTTGCTTTGATGGAATACTACGATGTGTTTTATCCTTTGGCATTTTTGGGCGTAGCTGTTTGGCAAAATTCAGTAGTTATGTTTATTTTTGGAGTACATGCATTGCTTTACACAGGAAATATTTGGTTTTTGATTAGAGATATCTGGGTATTATTAAGATGGGAAATTCCAAGCAAGGTTAAAAATAATACTCCAAAACAAAAAGTTTTGGTTAAAAATTTCCCTGAGTAAATAGATTGCTGTCTACTTTATTATTTTCGTCCGCATTTTCCACGCATTTACACAACTGAGAAAAATTTACAGGAGAAATCATTTATGAATATTGAACAAGTGCTACAAACTTATGATGCAAACTACGCTGAAGCTTATAATGAGAAGTTTTTGCTTAACGGTGACTCTCAAGAAAAAGCTAATACTGAATTTGAAATACTAACGAAAATTTTGGGTGAAAAGGGTAGAACAGTACGTTGGTTGGATGTTGCTTGCGGTACAGGTTACTTTCTCAGCCGTTTTCCAGAAATACAGCGAGCAGGTTTAGATATTTCTCCAGCGATGCTTAACATTGCAAGAAGCAAAAATTCAGATATTCCTCTAATTGAAGGCGACTTTAGAAATAAATCACTTGTTGGCAAAGGACAATGGGATGTCATTTCTTCAATGTGGTGGGCATATAGCCTTGTCGAATCTATCTCAGATACCAAGAAGCTGATTGAAAACATTGCATATTGGCTGGCTGATGATGGTATCTGCTTCATGCCCATCGGTGACGCTTCTAAACTTCTTTTAAGTGGAAAAATACAGATTCCCCATGTTGCAACTGAAGATGCAGGAGTGTATGGTGGAAAAATTTTAATTACTGGAGTGATATGGTCTTGGATTGAACCGAATGGAAAACGTCACGACCACATGGTACTTCCTCAAGTAGAGCAAATGGTTGAGATGTTTAAAGAATATTTTGAGGTCGTAGAGACAATTGCATATCATGGAGGGTGGTACAGCGCCATTATTGCCAGAAAAAAGAAAAGCCAAAGATAGCTTGAGGTAAAAAGCATACTTACCGAAAAGTGGGAATTAAGTAGAGACGCTTCACTGTTGAGTGTCTCACTTCAAATTTTAGTAAAGAATACGGGCGCAATCACCAAATTTATAGAGCTTGAAATTTGACCGCGTAACACAAACTTTCATTCAGCAATAACTGTAATTTATGATTGCAACATTAATGCCATTTGACCTTACAACATACCTCAAAGCGCGTCAACAGCTTTGGGAAACTGCGCTAGATAAAGCACTTCCCGTGCAATATCCAGATAAAATTTACGAAGCAATGCGCTATTCGCTGTTAGCTCCCGGTAAACGCTTGCGTCCAATTTTGTGCCTTGCTGCATGTGAAATGCTTGGCGGTACAATTGAAATGGCGATGCCTACTGCCTGTGCTATCGAAATGCTCCATACGATGTCCTTGATTCACGATGACCTTCCGGCGATGGATAATGATGATTATCGACGCGGGAAGTTGACAAATCACAAGGTTTATGGCGAAGATATTGCAATTTTAGCTGGAGACGGATTACTCGCTTATACCTTTGAACATATTACAAACTCTGTCCATAATGTACCAGCCGAACTAATTTTACAAGTTATTAACCGCATTGCACGCGCGGCAGGCGCCACTGGGTTAGTTGCCGGTCAAGTTGTTGATTTAGAATCAGAAGGTAAAACAGATATAACCTTAGAAACACTCAATTTTATCCACAAACATAAAACAGCAGCACTTCTCGAAGCTAGCGTTGTTTGCGGCGGTATTATCGCAGGCGCCGAGTCAAAAGATATACAAAAATTAACGGGGTATTCGCAGAATATTGGTTTAGCGTTCCAAATTATTGATGACATCTTGGATATAACAGCTACTCAAGAACAACTAGGTAAAACTCCAGGTAAAGATTTGAAAGCGAAGAAAGTAACTTATCCTAGCCTTTGGGGTATTGAAGAGTCACGTAAGCGCGCGGATAAATTGATTGTCGATGCTTGTGCAGAACTCGAATCTTATGGAGAAAAAGCACAACCACTTATTGCCATAGCACACTTTATCATCAATCGTAAGCATTAAAGTGATAGTGGTTGATAAAACCCTTTTACTTTTACCCAATCATATGCTATCACATGTTGAAGCTAATCGTACAACCATACTCTTAGTAGTGAAAGTAGCTGTTCAGTATCAACGGGTTTGGTAATGTAATCTGAGGCGCCTGCTGAGATACATTTTTCGCGGTCGCCTTGCATAGCTTTAGCGGTAAGGGCAATAATAGGTAGAGATTTAAATTGATTATTTTGACGAATTTGCTGAGTTGTTTCGTAACCATCCATTTCAGGCATCATCACGTCCATAAGTATGATATTAATATCGGGGTTTTGTTGCAATACTTCGATGCCTTCTCTACCATTTTCAGCATACATTACCTGCATACTGTGCTTTTCAAGTAAGCCAGTTAAAGCAAAAATATTACGAACATCGTCATCGACAATCAAAACTTTTTTCTGAGCAAGGATACTATCGCTTGATTGTAGTTTTTCTAGCATTTTTTGCTTAGTAGCAGGTAGTGAAGCTTGAACTCGATGCAAAAATAATGATGTTTCGGCAAGTAGTCGTTCTGGAGAATTTACATCTTTAATAATGATTGTTTCTGCTATTCGTCTTAGCTCAACTTCTTCAGCTTTGGTAATTTCTCTACCTGTATAGATAATGATGGGTAAAGCTTCGCCGTTTTCTTGCTTTTTAATTTGCTCAATCATTTCAAACCCATTCATATCGGGAAGTCCTAAATCGAGAACCACACAATCAAAGCGTCGCGAATGTATTGCAGCTAAACCTTCTTCGGCTGTGCCAGCACCAGTAATATTTATACTACTATCACCATCACCAATAAGTTCGATAATACTTTGACGCTGTATTACATCATCCTCGACAACGAGTAAATATTTAAGTGGTCGCTCCACAAAAAGTTTAATTTTATTCAAAGCCTCGTTTATCTCTTCTCTAGTAACGGGTTTTTGTAAATACGCCATTGCACCTTGCTGCAAACTCCGCTGTTTTCCATCTTCAACTGTCATTACATGTACAGGGATATGGCGTGTGTTTACATCGTGCTTTAATCTATCCAAAACCATCCATCCGTCAATTCCTGGCAAATCAATGTCTAATAAAATTGCTGAAGGTTTAATTTGACGCGCGAGTGATATTCCGCTATTACCATTTTGAGCAATAACGCTCTTAAAACCTTTCTGTTGTGCCATCTCGTATATAATGCGCGCGAAAGTTATATCATCTTCAACTATTAATAAAACATGTTCACCAGGTTGAATATTTTTTCTGTCATCAAAAAGTTCTGAGTAATTATTATTGAGTGCTGAGTTGAAAGTGCTGAGTGCTGAGTGTTGAGTGTTGAGTGTAGAGACGCGATTAATCACGTCTGTACGAGTGTTGAGTGTTGAGCTTGTGGCGCCATCATCTAACTTAGCACTCTTCTCAGCACTCAGCACTTTTAACTCAGCACTGCTTAAAGGATTATTTACAGGTAGATACAATGTAAATGTACTACCTTCGCCTAAATGGCTTGATAAAGTAATTTCGCCACCGAATAGACGCGCGATTTCCCGACTAATTGATAAGCCTAAGCCAGTACCTCCATGTTTACGGTTGGTGCTACCATCGGCTTGTTGGAATGCTTCAAAAATTATCTTTTGCTTTTCCGGTGCTATTCCAATACCCGTATCACTTACACTAAAAGCAATAACTGAACTAGATTGATTTAAAGTTTTGTTTTGAGGATTCCAACCATGCGAAGCAAAATTTACACTGAGACGCACTTCTCCTTGTTCTGTAAATTTGAAGGCATTAGCAAGTAAGTTTTTGAGAACTTGTTGTAGTCGTTTGGCATCAGTATCAATTGTAGATGGGAGATTTGATGCAAAATCAAGAACAAAGTTTAAGCCTTTATTTTGTGCAAGCTGTTTAAATGTACGTTCTAAGTAGTGTTTTAGTTCTACTAATGGTAAAGGATAATAATCAAACGACATTGTGCCAGATTCGATTTTCGCCAAGTCCAAAATGTCATTGATTAATCCTAATAAATCGTTTCCTGCTCCATGTATAGTAGTGCAATATTCGATTTGTTTTGAGGTGAGATTTCCTTCGCTATTTTCAGATAAAAGTTTAGCTAGAATCAGTAAGCTATTAAGAGGAGTTCGCAATTCATGCGACATATTAGCAAGAAACTGAGATTTATACTTAGAAGAAAGCTCTAATTCATTAGCTTGCGCTTCTAATGATTGACGTGCTTCTTCAAGTTGCTTATTTTTTGTTTCTACTTCTTGCTTTTGTAGTTCCAGCAGTTCGGCTTTTTTCTCTAACTCGGTGTTAAGTTCCTGTAATTCTTCATTCGACTGTTGTAACTCTTGCTGCTGTTGTTGTAAAAGTTCTTCAGATGCTTGTAGTGTTTCTGTTTGTTCTGCTAACCTTTCATTACTTTCTTGAAGTTCTGCTTGCTGGTTTTGCAGCAACTCTGCTAATGCTTGTGACTGATTGAGCAATTCAACTGTACGAATATCTGATGCTATGGCATTTAAAACAGCACCTAAAGTCTCACACAATTCATCTAATAATGTTATATGTATTGTTTTAAATTTCTGAAACGATGCTAATTCAATTACTGCCATTATTTCTTTTTCAAATAATATAGGCAGTACTAGAATGTTTTTTGGTTTTGCTTCTCCTAACCCTGAACTAATTTGAATATAGTCATCAGGAACATTTGTTAGTAATATTCTTTGCTTTTCTAACGCGCATTGTCCTACCAGTCCTTCTCCTAATTGGTATCTATTCGAGAGATTCTTACGTTGCTGGTACGCATAGCTACCTAGCAGAACTAATACAGGTGGTTCGCTATCACTATCTTTTAAATATAAAACACCTTGCTGGGCGTTGACAAGTGGCGCCAGTTCGCTAAGGATAATTTTAGCAACAGTTACTAAATTGCGCTGTCCTTGTAGCATTTGGGAAAACTTAGCTAAATTAGACTTTAACCAATTTTGTTGTTCGCTATATTCTGCTTTTTCCCGTAGATTAATAACCATGCGGTTGAATGCTTTTACCAGCGTCCCTACTTCGTCTTCACGTTTTCTATCATGAATACTTACAGATAAATCTCCATCTGCAAGTGCAGCTGTTTGATTAGAAAGTTCCCCTAAAGGATGAGAAATTTCCCGACTTAGATAGATTGTAATTAAAATTATTAGTAAAATTATAGAAGGTATACCTATATAAATAGCATTAAATGCTTGGTATGTAGATTTATTTGTATTCCTAGAACGCAAATTTAACAAAGTTCTTTCATCTTTTTCTATTTCAGATACTGTATTTATAATTTGGGTTGTTATTTCTCTACCTTTATCAGAAATAATCTCCTGTCTTGCTGGCTCAAACCCTTGATTTTTACGTAATGACACTCGATTTCTAATAATATCTATTCTTTGAGGTATTAATAATTCTAACTTATTAATTAGGGCTTGTTGCTGAAGATTATCTGATGTTAACTTACGTAGATTGACTAAACTTTTTTCTAAATTACCAACGGCGCCATCAAAAGGTTCTAAGGAACGTTGTTCACCAGTAACAATAAATGCACGCTGTGATGCTTCTGCGGACTGTAAGTGTAAATTTAAATTTTTTAATTCACCTAGCACCTCATAACTATGAGCTTGCCAGCTTGCATTTGAAACTAAACTATTCGTAGTTCGATATGTAACATAACCAATTCCAACCACAACAGCTAATATTGCTCCGAATCCGGCGCCAATTTTTGTACCAATTTTGATTTTTCTGAACATTGCTAAGAATTAATATATTTGTCAATACGATAAAGCTAATTAAATATAAATTATTTTCATCATGCCATCGGTATAATTATTTTGTCTACTAACTAAGGGATTAATCTAAATTCAACCACAAGATAGATAAAAAACCGGGCTTCACAGGAAACCCGGTTTGTCCGATTAATTACAGAGATGTTACATTTTAGTCTCTACACGCCTACTGGTTGCTCAAATGGTGCCTGAAACATAGCAGGGTCGATATTAATTCCTAAACCTTTGGCAACTCGCATACCATAAGAAACATCCGCGCGGAAGAAGTGACATAACTGCCGCATCTGAATATCTTGTCGTGCTTCGCTAAGACTATTAACAATGTTGTTAACTAAACGTTCCTGCTCATCAGGAGTCATCAACCGATACAAATCGCCTGCTTGAGTATAATCATCATTACCTTTACGGTGATCATAGCGGTCAACGGCAACATTACCCAAATTTAACGGTGGTTCAGCATATGCCGAATTTTGTTTAGGCGCCTCTTGGTAACTATTAGGCTCATAATTAGGCGCATTACCACCATTATTTCCTAATGCCATTAACCCATCTCTTTGATAGTGCATAACTGGGCACTTAGGTTGGTTGACTGGCAACTGCTGGTAGTTGGCGCCGAGACGATAACGTTGAGCATCGGGATAAGACATAATCCGAGCTTGCAACATCTTATCTGGTGAGAAGCTAATTCCCGGAACCACGTTAGAAGGAGAAAAGGCAGCTTGCTCGACTTGGGCAAAGTAATTTTCGGGGTTACAGTTTAATTCTAAAATTCCCACTTCAATAAGTGGATAATCTTTGTGCTTCCAAACCTTTGTAATATCAAACGGGTCATCAGGATGATTTGCCGCTTGCTCCTCAGTCATCACTTGAATGCATAGGCGCCATTTTGGATATTCACCGCGTTCAATTGCTTCAAACAAATCGCGGGTTGAATGGTCGGGGTCTTCACCCTTCATCCGTGTCGCTTCTTCTGCTGTGAAATTTTGAATACCTTGTAAAGTTTTAAAGTGGAACTTACACCAAACCCGGTTTCCTTGGGCATTAATAAGGCTGAAAGTATGGCTACCAAAACCATCCATGTGTCGATTGGTCTTTGGAGTCCCACGGTCAGAGAACAATATTGTTACCTGGTGTAAAGACTCTGGACTAAGTGACCAAAAATCCCATTTAGCATTCGCATCTTTAGTATGCGTTTGGGGGTTACGTTTTTGAGTATGAATAAAATCAGGGAACTTAAGGGGGTCACGAATAAAGAAAACAGGTGTGTTATTACCCGTCAAATCCCAGTTACCTTCCTCAGTATAGAACTTTACAGCAAAACCTCTGGGATCACGTTCTGCATCGGCGGAACCGCTCTCACCACCAACTGTAGAGAAACGCAGCAAAACTTCAGTTTTCTTACCAACTTCAGAAAATAATTTCGCTCTACTATATTGAGTAACGTCATTTGTCACCGTAAAAGTACCGAACGCTGCGGCGCCTTTAGCATGAACTACACGCTCTGGAACCCTTTCGCGGTTGAAGTGAGCTAGCTTCTCTAGTAAATGGAAATCTTGTATCAGAACAGGACCCCTTGAACCTGCTGTTAGCGAATTTTGATTGTCAGAAACAGGGGTACCGTTAGCCGTTGTCAGCGTATTATGATCTGTCATCGTGCTTATCTGTAGTCGTCATGAGTTCAATAAGTAAATCATAGTCGATATGAGTTCGTTTGACAACTATTGCGGAAGATTGCAACAAATTGTAATACTGGATTAGGTTTTTAGCGTGAGGTACATAAATAATGCCCAAACCTTTGTAGAGACGCGACATGTCACGTCTCTACATGTGCCTTATGCACACGAAATCTGCTGTATAAATGATGATTTTGCGTAGAAACCCGGTTTCTCGAATTTTTCGCGTCACTCATATTTTCATTTACGAAGAGGTATTTTAATCACAAATTTAGTTCCTTGATTGACTTGTGAAAAACATTCCAATTTACCACCGTGTCTTTCGCTAATAATTTGATAGCTAATTGACATACCCATTCCTGTACCTTTTCCGACAGGCTTAGTAGTAAAAAATGGGTCAAAAATTTGTTTTTGTACTTGTTCAGACATTCCACTACCATTATCAGAGATTTTAATTTCAATCCAATTAGTATCAACTATTTCGGTTTGAATAGTAATTTGATTGGGATTGGCTTGAATATCTTCTAAAGTGCGTTTACTGTTTTGCTCCTCCATTGCATCAATGGCATTTGCCAAAATATTCATAAATACTTGATTTAATTGTCCGGCATAGCATTTTACAGAGGGTAGGTTCCCATAGCGTTTGATAATTTGAATGGCTGGAAGCTCTCCTTTTTCTTTAAGACGATGTTGAAGAATCATTAATGTACTCTCAATACCCTCATGAATATTTACCTCTTTAAACTCTGCTTCGTCCATGCGGGAGAAGGTGCGTAGAGATAAGACAATTTCACGGATGCGTTGAGTACCCACTTTCATCGATTGAATAGTTTTAGGTAAATCATCTTGAATGAAATTTAAGTCCAGTTCTTCTAAGCAATCTTGAATTTTTTGATGACTAATTGTATCATATTGCTGATATAATTCAACCAATTTCAGCAAATCATTGGTATATTGCTCTACATAGCTCAGATTTCCGTGAATAAAGTTCACAGGATTATTAATTTCATGGGCAACTCCAGCAACTAACTGTCCCAAGCTAGACATTTTTTCTGATTGAACCATTTGTGCTTGGGTGCGTTTTAGTTCTTGAAGGGTAGCTTCTAAGTCTTCTGTTTGTTGGCGCAATTGGGCTTCAATCTGTTTGCGAACAACTTCGTTGCGTTTTGCTTCGCGAATATCTCGCATAATTGATGAAAAAAATTCCACTTCTCCCCTATCGTTTTTATGGACTACAATTACTTGGGAGATAGGAATTTCCTGCCCGTTGCGCGATCTCATAATTGACTCACCTGACCAACTCCCTGTTTGCATTGCTGTGGGTAAAGCTTCGTTGACAGTTTTTTCCAACATTGACGGCGCCACTGTTTCCGAAATATGAAACTTATCGGTTTCTTCGGGGGGAATACCCAAAATCTCCTGTCCAGCTTGATTAAGGTAAAGATTATTACCTTGAACATCAGCAATACCGATGATGTCATTTGCTGATTCTAAAATTGCTAGCAACCGTGCTTGTGCATGTTCAATTTTTTTACGATCGCTAATATCAAAAATAAACCCATCCCAAATAATTGCACCATCATCCCGTAATTGAGGACGAGATACAGCTTGTAGCCATTTGATATTTCCTGATGGTGTAATAATGCGCCATTCGTGAATGAACGGTGTGAGGTTTTGGGCAGATTCCATCATTGCTTGGTCAATACCTGCAATGTCATCTGGATGTTCGACTGCTCTAATATTTTGAGTTCCTGCAACTATTTCTTCTGCTGTGAACCCATAGAGGTTATAACTACCCGAACTAGCATAGGGGATAAAAACCGAACCGTCAGTGGTCAAGCATAATTGATAAATCATACCAGGAACGTTATCTGCAAGACCCTGGAAACGGGCTTTACTCTCCTGAAGATTTGCATAAAGTCGAGCATTTTCTAGCGAAATTGCGGCTTGGGTACAGAGAAGGTTGATAACAAGCAAGCGATCGTTAGTGAATACCCCTTGAGTTAACCGATTTTCCAAGTACAGAATACCAAGCAAGTTTCCTTGATTCAAAATTGGCATACACAACACACTTTTGGGTTGGTGTTGCTGAATATATTCATCAATAAGAGTCTCGATATTGTTTTGGCAATTATCAATTGTTACGCTTTTTAGTGTGTGTTTGACATAGCGAATCAGCTTCAGGGGTATTTCTTGGCTATCATCTAGAGCTTGGGAAGTCAGTACTGTTGTTGATGTATTTTTTTCAGAACTAAGTGATGTAATTGCTCGTATGTACCATTGATTCTTGTTGGGTAAAATCAACACACATTTTTTCGCACCTGCATTTTCAAGAATAATTTTGCTAAGAGTGGAAATTAACTCATCTAGGTCAATAATGCTAGAAATTGCTTGCGAGGTTTTGAGAATCGAAGTAATATCAAGGTTATTCAGACAGGTTGTAGCTGTAACATTAGCAAGTGTTTCCAAGGAGTTGAAGCTTGGTTGCTGATAATTGAGCAAAATTGGCTTGAGTAGATGGGGATAGGTATTTTCTAAATTCTCAATTTTTGTCTTACACTCCCAACGAGTATAGGCATAGTATGCTTCTTGCATATAGCCTGTGGCAACTTTTTCTTTGTTCCATTCGAGGTAAAATTTGCCTGCGAGTTCGTTGGCTAAAGCTTCTTCTTGAACATAGCCGTTTTCTTTGGCGCCATTGATCGCTCGATCGTAAAATTCTAAAGCAGTAGCTTTTTGTCCCAAGATACGATATTTTTCTGCTTCGACTAATTCAAATTTGTGTAAGTAATTCATTGGTGCATAATTTGCCCAATTAGCCAGTTTTTCTTGATTAGCAGCGACTTGAGTTAGAATCTGCTGTTGTTTCTGGGGATTGACTTGTGGGTAAATTGCCAATTTTGCTAAGGAATCATAAGTATGAAACACCGGAACCATCAGCGAACCAACTCCCGCATCCAAATAGCGTTCTGTCTCAATTGCACAATCAACCGCGATAGTATAGTTAGAAAATAAATATGAGAGAAATAATTTGTGTAGATACAAATAAAATAAAGCTCCTCGATGATTTGCCGCTAAGTGCAGCCTCACCATTTGCTCTTCGTCATAAACTTGACCGATAATCCGACTGGGATTTTCTGCTTGTCCCAATAAATTAAGTACAGCTTGCAAATTAATTTGCTGGATTTGCAAAACAGTTTCCTGCTTGACTTGGGCAATGAAATCTCGATAGGTTTGCATTTGCTCTGCAAGAGCTGGTAGAGCGATTGCACCACTAAAATAGGCAAGATGGCTGTAATATTGGAGCGAAAAGCTTACATGTTCCAAATCGCCAGTATTCAACGCCGAATTATAGGCATCTAACAGAGGTTGGAGACAAGTTTGGGCATTTTGTTTCCAATGTTGGGTAAAACAAGTTGCCACTAAAATTCCTGGCGCACGAAAAATTTCGCTATTTAACTTATCCATCAAACTGAATGCCAACTGTCCGTACTCATAACCTGCATCGATATCACCAAATAATCCACACAGCATCATCCCACAAGTTGCATAGCCATGAGCATGGGCAGGTGCATTACCATAATTTAATGCTAACTCTACTTGCTTGGCGCCAATTATAGGTAAAAGTTGTGGCAAAGCCATATGTGCCGTTGGACTCAAACTTACAAGAATACGAGTTGCAGCCAATTTCAGTCCATCTGTCATATCTGGAAGATCAATCAAATTTGGAATTTGCTTCCCTTGCAAACCTGTTCGCACCTCTATCATTACTTGCTCAATCTGCTCTGGTGTCGGTTGGTGTGGTAACTCCACACCCAAGAGTTCAAGAAGCTCTAACCCGAAGGATATAGCTTCTTTGAGTTGATTTTGAGCCTTGAAACCTTGTAACTTTATTTCGTAAGCCCTGAGTTTATCTTGCAGCGATTTACCATTATCCAAGACTTGGGCAACATACAACTCCATTTCCGCAAATTTACCATTGAGATATGCTAATTCTGCGGCATTTTCGTACAACGATAATGTGATTTTATACTGACTTTGCCAACTATCCTCAGTTAATAACGAAATACTAGTCAAAAAATATTGCCTTGCATCTGCATAAGCCGTAGAAAGCTGCGCTTTTTTTCCGGCTATCATATTTAAACGTAGCAACTGTAATTTATCTGATGATTTCACCAGTAGTTCCTTTGCAAAATTCAAGTGATTGACAATTTCAAAAATTCTTTCTTCTTGCTTTTTTTCAGGTATTTTTTTTAACAGCAGTTGTCCAATTTCTAAGTGAGTAGCTTGCCTTTGGTCTTCAGGAATAAGAAAATAAGCGGCTTGTTGAATGCGATCATGCAAAAATTGATAGGTGGCAGTTTCGGAAATATCTTGAGCAAAAGCTTGGTTGTCTCCATCTATATAAATTTTATAAATATCACTTTTTGGTAAAATTAAACCTTCTTCCAAAGCATTCCACAAATCAGCAGCTGATTCTACTTGAGATTGCTCACCAATAATTGCTAATGTTTCTAAATCAAACTCATTACCAATACAAGCAGCTAACTTTAAAACCTGTTGAGTTGATTCAGGTAATCTACGTAATTGAAATAGCATAAACTCAACAACATCATCTGTGAGTACTTGCTGATTAATTTCAACAATATTATATTGCCAATATTCTTCATCTGAATTAAATTTTATAAATTTATCTTGGTATAATGATTTTAAAAATTGTGTGATAAAAAATGGATTACCTTGAGTTTTTAGATAAACTAGCTGTGAAAGTGGAAAAGCCTCATATTCTTGACATTTTAAAGTATCAACCACTAGCTCATTCAATACTAAGTGGCTGAATTGTTGTAAATTAATTGTTTGAATTTTTGAATATTTTTTTTGAATTTCTTCCAACATGAACATTAAAGGATGGACATTTGAAACCTCATTATCTCGATAAGCTCCAACTAATAATAAATAACTAAAACTATTATTAGTAAGTAAAAAATTTATCAATTGTAAAGAAGCCGTATCCGCCCATTGTAAATCATCCAAAAAGATAACTAAGGGATGCTCCTGAGACGTAAATACTTGTATAAATTTCTGCAATAAAAAATTAAATCTATTTTGGCTGGCTGCACCGAATAATTCTAATACAGGTGCTTGTTTGCCAATGATTGTTTCTAATTCGGGAATAATTTCAATAATAACCTGTCCATTTTCACCTAATCCTTGTAAAATTTCTTTTTGCCATTGTTGTAATTGTTTGTCGCTCTCTGTGAGTAACTGCTCGATCAAACCTCGAAGAGCTTCGATAAATCCCGACAAAGGAATATTCCGATTAAATTGGTCGAATTTCCCCTTAATAAAATATCCTCGTTTTTTTACAATAACTTTGTGAACTTCGTTAACTACCGCAGTTTTGCCAATCCCCGAAAACCCAGTCACTAAAATCATTTCGCTATTAGATTGGGAAACTCGTTCAAATGCTGCAAGCAGTTCTTTTACTTCATTGTCTCGACCATATAATTTATCAGGAAGAATAAATCTATCACAAATATCTCTACAAGCAATGTCAAAATCTTCAATATAACCTTTTTCTTGCAGTTGTAAAAGACATTTTTCCAAATCAGCTTTTAATCCTGTAGCACTCTGATAGCGGTCTTCAGCATTTTTTGCCATCAGCTTATGAATAATTTTTGTAATTACAAAAGGAATTTCTGAGTTGATATCTGATAAATTTGGAGGAAATTTAGCGATATGAAGATGAATCAACTCCATTGGGTCATCAGAGTCAAAAGGTAACTGTCCAGTTAATAATTCAAAAAATGTTATACCTAAAGCGTAAAAATCACTACGATAATCAATTCCTCGATTCATACGTCCGGTTTGTTCCGGGGAAATGTAAGCAAGGGTTCCTTCTAAAACATTTGGACTGATAATGGTTTGAGTCTCTTTGGGAAGCCAAGATGCAATACTGAAGTCTATGAGTTTAACCTGCTTTGTCGCTGGGTTAATAAGAATATTTGCAGGTTTAATATCTTTATGTATGACGCAATTTTGAGATAAATCGTATAATATATCAGTGATTTGCACTGCTATGATTAAAAAATCTAATAAATTTAATGGTTCATTTCTAGTATATTGTCGCAAGGAAATCCCGCCAAAATCTTCCATTACTAGCATGTAGCTATTATGATAATTTTCTAGGCTGTAAGGGCGAACAACACCAGGAATATGTAAATTTTTACTAATATTATACTGATTGCGAAATTGCAAAATTTGACTAAAATTAGGATATTCCTGTTGCAATAATTTGATAACAACATTCTGGTGATCGCTCAATCGAATAGCTCGGTATACCTCTGTTTTATAACCCTGGTAAATTCTTTCCTTTACTGAGTATCTATTTGTACTAAAAAAAATATCTGTTGGTGTTGTCATAGCACTTTTCCTCAAGCCACAAAACTAATCTTCCAGGGTTGGCTTCGATTCACCCTCAAAATTATTGTTCCCAAATTAGAACTAAATATTGACTAAGAGTAAAAATCAATATCAATACTGCTCAGTTCAGCCTAAAAACCTTTAGACGTAGGTTGGGTTAACTTGCAACGGATGAACACGGATGTAACGGATAATTTATTGGTTACAAACAAATTTTTCTTAGGTTCGTTTTTTATTCGTTTCAAACCTAATTTTTAAGCATAATTACTTATTGACATAACCAGTTTAGGCTTAACTTGACGCCAATGGCGTCCTCACCCGTCCTATATATATATATTGAGGTGCGCAAGGATGCTACCCCTGTTAAGGTGTAATAAAAATTGTACCCAGCTTATTTCCATGATTCAAGGCTACATACAGAGTACAATTTTTGCTAGCTTCATAACTGGCGTGAAAATCAGTATTTACTCTGATGGCAATAGTAAAAAACATAGCCACTATATTTATAGTTATATCTTGATAATTACATTTATTAATCAAGATTAACTGAATAAACAGAATAAAAATTATTTGCTTTATTTAGTATACGCAGGTCAAGCAAATAATTTTCTAACTTCACAAAAAAAATGAGCAGTTGCTAGAGCAAATGGCAGAAAGATTAATATATACCAGGTAAAAAATTATATAAATTCAGTAAAAGGGGTGACAGTGGAACAAATTATTCTTAAAAACTCAATTATAAAAGAAATATTTTATATAAACACATTAAGCAATTGTCTAAGTGTTTTAACTGCTATAGTACCTCTAACATTCAGCTTTATTGTTGCAACAGTATTATGTGATTATCAGCAGGCAATTGCACAAACTTCCAATCCCACTTCTTTGCCACCTGATCGCTTAGAAGATATTCCTGTAACTCCATTACCCTCGGATATTTTACCGCAGCCATCAGAACAGAATCAATTACTTCCTCCTCCTCAACTACCAGAAACGCAAACTCCTGGGCAGGATGATATAGGTGCCAAATTCCAGGTAGATCGCATTGAAGTTGTTGGTAGTACCGTTTTCAAATCAGAAGATTTTACCCCTGTAACATCTCCTTATGTGGGAAGGGAAGTTTCATTTGCAGAACTGTTGCAAGTCAAAGATGCTATTACTAAGCTCTACACTGATAAAGGCTATGTAACTACGGGAACATTGATCCCACCACAGACATTAGAAGCAGGAGTTATTAAAATTCAAGTTGTCGAAGGTAGTTTGCAAGAAATCAAAATCGTTGGTAACAGACGGTTGCATAGTGAGTATATTCGTGAGCGTATCCGACTGGGTGCAGGTAAACCCCTAAATGTGCCGCGTTTATTAGAAAAGCTGCAACTACTTCGTCTTGATCCGCGCATTCAAAACCTCAATGCCGAATTGCAAACAGGCGCCCGTCCAGGAACCAATATATTACAAGTTGAGGTGAAAGAAGCGGATACCTTTAGACTAACAACAACTTTAGATAATGGGCGATCGCCAAGTGTGGGTAGTTTTCGTCGGGGAATAGATTTACAAGAAGCTAATTTGTTGGGTTTAGGTGATACCCTCAGTGTTGGCTATGCGAATACTGATGGTAGTAATACAATCAATGCCAACTATACGCTGCCAGTCAATGCCCGTAATGGCACTATATCGTTTGGTTTTAACCAAGGATGGAATAACGTAATTGAAAAACCATTCAGTGTCCTTGATATTCAGTCAAACAGTAAGTCTTACGAATTTGGCTATCGTCAACCACTAATACAAAAGCCAACTCAGGAATTTGCAGTGGGGATATCTTTCTCGCGTCAAGAAAGCCAAACAGAATTAGGTCTTGATAATATTGGAGGTTTTCCTTTATCACCCGGCGCCGATGCAAACGGAAAAACCAATATTTCAGCCCTGCGCTTTACCCAAGAGTATACCCAACGCAGTAATCAGCAAGTTTTTGCCGCACGATCGCAATTTAGCGTTGGTGTAGATTGGTTCGGTGCGAATATCAATAAAGATGCACCAGATAGCCGCTTTTTTAGCTGGCGAGGACAGGCACAATGGGTACGGCAATTAAAGCCAGACACTCTGTTTTTAGTAAGGGGTGATTTACAAGCAGCAGCAGATTCCCTAGTACCCTTAGAGCAATTTGGTCTGGGTGGTCAATTAAGCGTGCGTGGCTATCGTCAAGATGCATTACTTACAGACAACGGTCTGTTATTATCCGCAGAATTTCGCTTGCCCATCCTGCGTGCCCCCAAAATGGAAGGATTACTGCAATTGACACCTTTCATTGATATTGGTAAAGGCTGGAATAACGATAGCAAAAACCCATCACCAAGTATGCTTGCAGGTACTGGTTTAGGACTGCTGTGGAAACAAGGTAATAACTTTTCAGCTCGTCTGGATTGGGGTATTCCATTAGTATCAGTGGAAGGAGAAAAGCGCTCGCTTCAGGAAAATGGGCTATACTTCTCCGTCAGCTATTCGCCGTTTTGATGGAATAATACTATGATGAGAGTAAAGCATAATTCGGTTAATAAAAAAATTATTTAGGGAACTATAAGTATAGAGTTTGAATGGAGATTGAGTGATGAAGGTTGCTTCCATGTACTTGGGTTTAATTTGTGGAATCTTGACAAGTGAGATATTGCTACCAGTAAAGGCTCAAGTAACATCGGATGGTACTACTAACACTATAGTCAATCAAAGTGGCAATAATTTTAATATTATTAATGGAATTGAAAAAGGTAGTAATTTATTTCACAGTTTCAGTAATTTCTCTGTGCCTACAGGTGGTTCAGCAACGTTTGATTTAGTTAATACGCCAAATATTATAATTATATTTAATCGGGTTACAGGTGGCAATGTTTCTCATATTGATGGCTTAATTCAAACGATAAATAGTAATAACTCGGTAAATTTGTTTTTAATGAATCCCAACGGAATTCTATTTGGGCAAAATGCCAAATTGGATATTAGTGGCTCGTTTATAGCCACAACAGCTAATAGCATCAAATTCGCTGATGGGACTGAGTTTAGTGCCGTTAATCCCCAAGAGGCATTACTCAGTATTAATGTTCCTATCGGGCTGCAAATGGGTAGTAATCCTGCAACAATACAAGTCCAAGGTACGGGACATTTAAATATCCAGCGCGATTTTGCGCCGGTAATTCGCAATCCTAGCCCGACAAAATTGCAAGTACAGTCGGGAAAAACTTTGGCGTTGGTTGGTGGTAATCTAAATTTGAATGGAGCTAACTTGATTGCCGAAACAGGGCATATAGAATTAGGTAGCCTGGGAGGTGCAGGATTAGTTAATTTAGTTCCTACCATCCAGGGTTATAAATTGGAGTATGAAAACGGTCAAAGCTTTGGTGATATTCAACTAGCACAAAAGTCAGTGTTAGATATTAGTGGGGTAAATGCGGGTTCTGTTCAGCTTCAGGGACGCAATATTCTGTTTACCGATGGTTCGTTCGTTTTAGCGCAGAATTATGGCAATCTTCCAGGTGGAGACATTCGTTTGCAAGCATCAGCAGCGATCGGTTTCATTAGTGGAACACCCAACACCACAGTTAGGAGTGGAATTCGCACTGAAGCCTTAAGCATTGGCAACACTGGGAATATCAATATCATCACTCCCCAGTTAACACTCCAGCAAGGTTCAGCGATCGGTAACTTAACATACGGAGTAGCTGACAGCGGCAACGTTCAAATTGCAGCTTCAACAATAGAAATATCCGGCTTTTCACCTTTTATTCCCACTAGCGTCAGCAGCCTTGGTACTAGCACATATGGTAAAGGTTCCGCAGGTAATGTCTTCGTGAATGGAGATAGTTTGACAGTATCAGGTGGAGCTTCATTGTATTCGGCGACATTTGGTAGTGGTTCCAGTGGTAAAGTGACGATTCAAAATCAAAATACCACCGTCATGGGCGAAAGCCCTTCTGGACTTTATAGCAGTATGGGTATCATTAGCTTGGGGACAGGCAATACCAAAGATTTGACGCTAAATACTGGCAAATTACAAATCTTAAATGGCGGAACAGTTGGTTCATCCTCGCTTTTTGCTGGGAATGGGGGAAATGTCAACATCAATGCTAATGAATCCATTGCCATCAGTGGTAGCAGTCCTAACAATAACAGTAGCATCAACTCATCTGTCGTTCGTTTAAGTCCACAATTGCGTCGATTATTGCGTTTACCAGATACACTGACAGCAAATGCAGGTAATGTTAACGTGACCACACCCAGCCTGATACTGACAGATGGTGGAACTGTGAGCGTGACTAGTCAAGGTATCGGTAATAGTGGCAATCTCAACATTACCGCAGACCACATCCAATTAAAAAATCAAGGCTTAATTCAAGCACAAACAGAATCTGGTAACGGTGGTAACATCAGCTTACAAGTACGAAGTTTGTTGCTAACGCGCGATCGCAGTAACATTACTGGCACAGCAGGCGGTAACGGTAATGGAGGTAACATCAATATTAATGCACCTATTATCGTCGGATTAGAAAATAGCGATATTATTGCTAATGCTATACAAGGACGTGGGGGTAATATTCAAATCGCCACACAAGGAATTATTGGCTTACAATATCGTCCGCAAATTACAAATGAAAACGATATTACTGCCAGTTCGCAATTTGGTCTTAACGGTACAGTTGATATTAATAATATTGGAGTTGACCCCAATTCTGGTTTAGTTGAATTACCTGCAAATGTAGCTGACTCATCACAGCAAATTGCTACAGGTTGTGCCAATACAAATGGTAGTAGTTTTGTGGCTACAGGACGGGGTGGAATACCACAAAATCCAACACAGGAAATTGGGAGCGATGTCTACGACGGGCTACGCCTACGCACTTGGTCTGATATCCGCAATCTGACTGCATACCGCAATACTGGCACAGTTACGGCACAAATCCCCGAATCACCAAAGGTTCTTGTCCAAGCTACTTCTTGGCGCCGTAACGCTCAAGGACAAATTGAGTTAGTTGCAGATAAATCTTCTGCCCAGGTAAAACAAGCATTAACTTGTGCTGCGGTTCCCAAGGGTTAATTAATTTAAATAGCATAGTTGTGTTAATAAAAAATTATTTAGGGAACCATAAGTATAAAGTTTTAATGGAGATAGAGTGATGAAGGCGCCTTCCGTGTGCTTGGTTTTAATTTGTGGAATCTTGACAGGTGGGATGTTTGTACCAGCAATTGCTCAGGTGACATCGGATGGTACTACCAACACAACTGTCAATCACAGTGGTAATAATTTTAATATTATTAACGGTATAAATAAAGGTAATAATTTATTTCATAGTTTCAGTAATTTCTCTGTGCCTATGGGTGGTTCGGCTAGCTTTGATTTAACTAATACGCCAAATATTACAACTATATTTAGCCGGGTTACAGGTGGAAATGTTTCTAATATTGATGGGTTGATTGGCAGCATAAATAGTAGTAACCCGGTAAGTCTGTTTTTGATGAATCCTGCGGGAATTGTGTTTGGTAAAAATGCTTCGTTGAATATTGGCGGTTCGTTTGTGGGGACGACAGCGAATAGTATTAAGTTTGCCGATGGGGTTGAGTTTAGTGCCGTAAATTCAGCGACACCACCATTATTAACCATGAGCGTACCCATTGGTTTGCAAATGGGTAGCAATCCTGCATCAATCGCCGTTCAAGGTACAGGACATACCTTAATACTTATCAATAGTCGGACTCCTATCACTCGCACTCCTAGTCCTACACAACTGCGGATACAGCCTGGAAAAACCGTGGCTTTGGTGGGTGGTACTCTAAATTTGTATGGGGCAACTCTGACTGCCGAACAAGGACGGATTGAATTGGGTAGTTTGGGTGACGCAGGGTTAGTTAGCCTCGTCCCAACCACTCAGGGTTATACACTGGCGTATAGCAACGGGCAAAGCTTTGGTGACATTCAACTTGCCCAGAAATCTCTACTAGATGTCAGTGGGGTAAATGCAGGTTCCGTGCAGGTACAGGGTAAAGAGATTAAATTTCGCGATAGCTCCCTAATATTGGCACAAAATCTCGGTAATCTTCCTGGTGGCAACGTACATCTTCAGGCATCAGCAGGAATCGATCTGACTGGCACACTCACCGGCATTCGCAGTGAAACATTAGGCATGGGAACAAGTGGAAACATCAGTGTTATTACTCCCCGATTCAGCCTTCAGCAGGGAGCAGCATTAAATAACATTACTTTTGAAACAGCTACCAGTGGCAATGTCCAGGTTGATGCCTCAGTGCTGGAGATATCCGGCTTCTCGCCCATCAGTTCAACTGGCAGCGTGATTAACACTAGTACCTTCGGTTCTGGAAGCGCAGGTAATGTCTTCGTGAATGGCGATAGTTTACTAGTATCCGATGGTGCTGGGCTGTCTTCAATATCCCGTGGTAGCGGTGACAGTGGTCAAGTTGTCATTCGCAACGTGGATACTACCGTCAGGGGAAGCAACTCGGCACCTATGGGTACTAGGATTAGCTCAACTGCTTTCAGTACAGGAAACGCCAAAACCATCACACTGGATACAGCCAGGTTGCATCTACAAGATGGGGGAGCAGTTACCACAAGTTCGTTTGCTGTCGGTCATGGCGGAGATATCAGGATAAATGCCACAGAATTCATCCAAATTATTGGCAGTAATCAGGTAATAAATAATAGCGGCATCAGCAATAGCGGCATCACCTCGTCTGTCCTGAACCTAACCCCAGCATTACAGAAACGATTTAATGTATCCTATGGTACACTTATAGGTAATGCAGGTACGGTGAGCATCACGACACCAAACCTGACACTCAAGGATGGCGGGGCTGTGAGCGTTATCAATGAAGGTAGTGGCAATGGTGGTAGTATCAACCTCACCGCAGATAGTATCGAATTAAAGAATCAAGCTTTAATCCAGGCAAAGACCGCATCTGGTGATGGAGGTAACATCAGCTTAGGAGTTGGCAAGTTATTGCAGCTGCGCGACAACAGCCAAATCACCGCCACCGCAAGCGGTAATGGTAATGGTGGTAATGTTAACATCAATTCACCAATCATTGTGGGACTAGAAAACAGCGACATTGTTGCCAACGCAGTCCAAGGGCGTGGAGGTAATATTCAAATCACCACACAAGGAATTATCGGCTTACAATATCGTCCACAACTGACTGCTCTTAACGATATTACTGCTAGTTCGCAATTTGGTGTTAGTGGTATAGTCGAAGTTAACAATATCGGTATTGACCCCAATTCTGGCTTGATAAAATTGCCTACCAATCTTACAGACTCATCCCAACAAATTGCCACAGGCTGTTCTGCCAACAACGGTAGTAGTTTTGTCGCCACAGGACACGGTGGTGTGCCGCAAAATCCCACACAAGAAGTGAGGAGCGATCGCACTTGGTCTGATATCCGTGATATCTCTAAATATCGCCAAACCAGCACAGCCAAAGCACAAATACTCAAATCGAGCGAATTGCTAATTCAAGCGACTTCCTGGCGCCGTAACGCTCAAGGAAAAATTGAGTTAGTTGCAGATCAATCATCTGCCCAGATAAAACGAGCATTAACTTGTGCTGCGGTTCCCAAGAGTTAATTAATTTAAACAGCATAGTTGTGTTAATAAAAAATTATTTAGGGAACCATAAGTATAAAGTTTTAATGGAAATAGAGTCATGAAGGTGCCTTCCGTGTGCTTGGTTTTAATTTGTGGAATCTTTACAGGTGGGATGTTTCTACCAGCAATTGCTCAGGTGACATCCGATGGTACTACCAACACAACTGTCAACCAAAGTGGGAATAATTTTAATATTATTAATGGTCTAGAAAAAGGTAATAATTTATTTCATAGTTTCAGTAATTTCTCTGTGCCTACGGGTAGTTCAGCGAGTTTTGATTTAACTAACACACCAAATATTACAACTATATTTAGTCGGGTGACAGGTGGAAGTGTTTCCGATATTAACGGATTAATTCAAACTCTCAACGCTAATAATCCGGTAAGTTTGTTTTTGATGAATCCTCATGGGATTGTGTTTGGTCAAAATGCCTCGTTAAATATTGGCGGCTCGTTTGTGGGAACGACGGCGAATAGCATTAAGTTTGCTGATGGGGGAGAGTTTAGCGCCATCAACTCAGTGACACCACCATTATTAACCATGAGTGTACCCATTGGTTTGCAACTGGGCAGCAATCCCGCACCCATCAACGTTGAAGGTACGGGACACTCCTTGAGTAACCCCGGTGGAGGACTTCCTGTAATTCCTGTGACTCGGATTCCCAGTGCTACAAAACTAGGCGTACAGCCGGGAAATACCTTAGCTTTGCTGGGTGGCGACCTCAATCTCAATGGGGCAATCTTGATCGCCGAAGGAGGGCAAGTTGAATTGGGTAGTGTCAACAGTGGAGGATTGGTCAACCTGATACCAAACCCACAGGGTTATACATTGGGATATGGCGATGTCCAAAGCTTTAGCGATATTCAGCTAAGAGGGCGATCGCTATTAGATGTCAGTGGAGTGAATGCAGGTTCGGTGCAAATTCAGGGTAGACACATTCAATTCACCGATGGCTCTCTGGTGCTGGTGCAAAATTTCGGCAATTTTGCCAGTGGTGATATTCGCCTCCAGGCGACGGAGGGCATTGATCTGATTGGCACAACGACTGATGGTATAATTCCCGCTGGGGCGCGTAGTGAAGCTCTGGGTATGGGAACTAGTGGCAATATCAGCGTCATTACTCCCAGGCTCACCCTCAAAGAGGGAGCGCTTTTGTATACCACAACTTTTAGCTCTGCTCTCGGTGGCAATATCCACATCGATGCAACCGCGATCGATCTGTCTGGCTTCCAACCCACTAATCCTGGTTACGTTAGCGCCATTAGTACTAACACACAAAGCACTGGGAATGCTGGTGATGTTTTAACCAATGGTAATAGTTTACTGCTATCAAACGGGGCTTCACTATCTTCGACTACCTTTGGCAGTGCCTCTAGCGGTCAAGTGACGATTCACAACACCAACACCACAGTGATGGGAGAAAGTCCCTCTGGGCTTTATAGCAACATTGCCTCAACTACATTTGCCACTGGAAGTGCCAAAACCTTGATGCTGAATACTGCCAAATTGCAAATTCTGGATGGTGGAGCAGTTGGTACCACCGCATTTTTTGTCGGTAATGGGGGAGATTTGAGCATCAATGCTACTGAATCAATTGTCATCAGAGGTCAAGGGCGGGCAAATAACAGCAGCATTAATGCCTCCACTATCCGACTTAATCCGTCATTGCGGCAGCTATTCGGCTTGCCAGATATACTCACAGCGAATGCTGGCACTCTCAGCATTATCACACCAAAGTTAACACTGACAGATGGCGGGACAGTCAGTGTCACTAGTCAAGGCAGTGGAAATAGTGGCAACATTAACATCAGTGCAAATGCCATCCAATTAAAGAATCAAGGGTTGATTCAGGCACAAACAGAATCCGGTAATGGTGGCAATGTTACACTATCCGCCAGAAACCTCTTGCTGGTGCGGGATAATAGCTTAATTACTTCAACAGCTGGTGGCTCAGGGAATGGAGGTAATATTAGCATCAATGCACCCATCATCTTTGGCTTAGAAAACAGTGACATTATTGCTAATGCTATTCAAGGTCGGGGTGGCAATATTCAAATCACCACCCAAGGAATCTTTGGACTTAAATTCCGTGACCACCTCACCCCTGACAATGATATTACGGCGAGTTCACAGTTAGGTGTGAATGGTATTGTACAAATCAATACCATCGGTATTGACCCCAATTCAGGTTTAGTTGAACTACCAGCAAATATCACCGATCCATCACAGCAAATTGCCACAGGCTGCGCGAGAAATCAAGGCAGTAGTTTTGTGGTAACGGGACGAGGTGGCATGCCGCAAAATCCTAGTCAGGGAGTGAGTAGCGATCTCCCTTGGTCTGATATCCGCAATCTGACTGCATACCCTCAAACAAAAGTTTTACAAACACAAATACGCCCATCACCAGAGCTTCCTGTCCAAGCAACTTCCTGGCGCCGTAACCTACAGGGAAAAATTGAATTAATTGCAGATAAATCTTCTTCTCAGGTGCAACAACCATTAGCCTGTACTGCTGTTCCCAAAAATTAGTCATGTTATCAACAACGTTTGATTTAGTCAATACACCAAATATTACAACAATATTTAGTCGGGTTACGGGTGGAAATATTTCTAATATTGATGGCTTAATTCAAACTCTCAACGGTAATAATCCTGTAAGTTTGTTTTTGATGAATCCGGCGGGGATTGTGTTTGGAAAAAATGCCTCGTTGAATATTGGCGCCTCGTTTGTGGGAACAACTGCCAATAGCATTAAGTTTGCTGATGGAATAGAGTTTAGTGCGACTAATCCCGGTGCGGCGCCGTTGTTGACGATGAGTGTGCCAATTGGCTTGCAAATGGGTCAAAATCCGGGAGATATTACCGTCCAAAATACCGGACACCGTTTAAGTAAGATAAGTAATCCTATAGTTTCTACTCTGGATCGAAGTAACAATCCTGTAGGATTAAGCGTTACTTCTGGTAATAACTTGGCATTGATAGGGGGAGAATTAGCCTTAGATGGTGGAGTGTTAAATGCACCTTCTGGACATATTGAACTTGGTAGCGGCAGTAATGGCACAGTTAATCTCAACACCTCTTCTCCTCATTGGATTTTTGATTATGGCAATATAAAGCAATTTGGGAATATTCATCTGTCCCACCAATCCCTTGCCGATGCCAGTGGCGCCCAGAAATACCTGAATCACCAAAGGTTTTTGTCCAGGCTACTTCCTGGCGCCGTAATGCCCAAGGAAAAGTTGAGTTAGTAGCAGATAAATCTTCTGCCCAGGTGCAACAAGCATTAACCTGTGCTGCTGTCCCCAAGGGTTAATTAATTTAAATAGCATAGTTGTGTTAATAAAAAATGATTTAGGGAACCATAAGTATAAAGTTTTAATAGAGATAGAGTTATGAAGGCACCTTCCATATTAATTAAATATATTAATTTAATTTAACCTTGGTTGTTGAATAGGAATTTTAATATTAAGTTCTGTCCCTTGACCGATAGATGAAAAACAATCTAGCTTACCATTATGTTTTTCACAAATAATTTGATAGCTAATTGCTAAACCCATTCCAGTTCCTTTTCCAACTGGCTTTGTTGTAAAAAATGGGTTAAATATCTCTGTTTGAATTGATTCAGATATACCAACTCCATTATCTGCTATCACTATTTCTATCCAATTACTATTCATAACTGATGTGCGAATAGTAATTTTTGCGACAGTTTTTTGAAGATTTATTTCCTCAAGTGCATCAATTGCATTAGCTAAGATATTCATAAAAACTTGATTTAATTGACCGGCATAACATTCAATACTTGGCAACTCTCCATAGTCTTTAAACACTAAAATTTCTGAACGCTTTAAAGTTGCTTGTAAACGATGCTGCAAAATTAATAACGTACTATCAATACCTTCATGAATATTAACTAATTTGAGTTCAGCCTCATCAAGACGAGAAAAATTGCGTAATGACAAAACTATTTCCTGAATGCGCTCACTTCCCAAAGTCATAGAGTTTAGTATTTTTGTAAAATCAGCTTTTATGAATTCTATATCGATATCATTTTTTAGGACTTGAATTTCGGTCGGTGCATTAGGAAAATATCTGCCATAAAGTTCAATTAAATGCAGCATACTTTGGTTATACTCTTCTAAGTGTTTGATATTTCCATGAATAAAGTTTACTGGATTATTTATTTCGTGAGCTACACCAGCAACTATTTGTCCTAAAGCTGACATTTTTTCGCTTTGAAGCATTTGTGCTTGCAGATTTTGCAAATTTTTCAAGGTAATTTGTAATTCTTCGCTTCTGCTTGCTAAGGCTTGCTGCGAACACTGCAATTCGCTAATAACTTGCTTGAGCAAAAACTCTTTAGCTGCAATATCCGTTTCTATCTGCTTGCGATCTCTTTCACAGCGATCTAGTTTTTTTTGCAGAATACGGTTTGCTTTTTCTAGTTCTCGATTTATTTCTGAATCATTGATACTATTCATAAATAATATTCATAAATACTTTAGTTTGTTCCCATTAACAGTGTCACAAATGTTTTATTATGAAATCGAGTTTTTCCTTTAGCTGTTAAAGGAGCTATTTCACCATAGGCATAAAATCCACAACAAGGTAATGTTGGTGGTAAATGCTTTTTGACAAGCTGATATTCCTGGCTGGTGAAAGTTCCGAGAATTCGGCGCCGAGCGGCACAAGAAATTAATAAGGCTGTGGCTGGATTTATGCCAGGAAAATCAGTTAAAGCTTTTTTAAGGGATATCTCAGAAGCTTGTAAAATATTTTCGCGAGATGTATCTGTAATCTGAACCATTGCTCCTGAAGGAATATCAGAGAAGAAAGTTACACTCCCTGATTCCACATCATAACTATTTGGCGCCCGCATATAAAAGCGTTCTCTCTCTTCAAACACTGCAAGCGCATGAATCGCATAATTTGTAACAAACGTTTCTGCACCGAGATAATACTGATAAAAGTCGAGAGCGCGTTGCCCATCGATTTCGTAAACCACATTACCATCAACTTTCGTGACACGGCTGCGTTTACCAATGGGAGTCCACCCACTTGCAACTCCATAAGAAACTTGTAAATTGCCACAAAATAATAGTACTGGAACTGCATCGCAAACAACTTCATTTTGAAAAAATTGATATGTTTGAGAAAACATATAGTCATCAGCTGCCATCCCACCAATAATTGGGATTTGCTCTCCCAAACCTTTCTTTAACCCTTCTAAAATCAGAACACCATTACTAGTTAAGCTATCTGGGAAAGTGAGGCATAATTGAGGTTTCGCTGAACTTTTGAGCTTTGCCATCTCTACAGCTTGTTGAGCAATCAGTATTGGATTTTTTGATACTGAGCGTCCGACACCAGCTATAATTTCTACCTCATCTGAGGCGAACACCATCAAAGTCAGTGAGTCTTGTTGAAATCCCATAGCTGAGGAAACTTCTCCATTTGTTGTCCCACCAATCAGCTCGATCTCACCGAAAGCATCCTGAATATGCTGTAGAATCAAGGCATGGTCAAAATCTATCGCCGCAAACAAAATACCAGCTTGGGGTATTTCTCCATCTAGAACTAGTTTACATTCCTTAATAACATCGGCGATCGCAGATGCCGAATCTGGGTCAATACTATGACCAATCGCGACTCTAAACATAATTTTCTCCAAGCAAATTTAAATGTGTTGTATATTTGAGTCAAGTGTAAGATTGAATCAGACACAGCATGAATTCTTTATATACTCATTATTCCCAATAAATGCAAATAAATCCCAATCAAACAAGTTTGTGTAAAGATTATATCAAATCCAAATTTCCTTCTTGCACCACGTTCCTTAAGAAACCCGCTTCGTAATTGAGGTGCAAGATGCAAGCTACAAGCTTGTCATGGGAGCAAATTGCCCATCAACTGATAGATCGCATCATAAGTTGGGCACTATATATATAACGTATAGTGATTTCCTAAATAGTTGTGCTTTTATCAATCTTTCAGCAAATTGCTCAATAATAAATGAATTATGGCTTTTAGAATTAAACAAACTTCTTGGCTATATCTCAGCCTCAGTATTATAAGTTTGTGTTTAGCATTTACCATCACACCTGTAAAGGCATCTCCACCCGTAACAACAACTCCTGTTGTCTCGACTTCCCAAGTCAATAACGGATTAGAACAAGGACGAAACCTCTACCAATCTGGTCGTTTTGCGGAAGCTGTTACGGCTTGGCAAACGGCTGCACAACAGTATCAGGCTCAAGGCGATCGCATTAATCAAGCCCTAAGTTTAAGTTACCTGTCGCTGGCACAACAGGAACTTAATCAGTGGGAAGCAGCTAAACAATCGATCGAGCAAAGTGTAAAAATTTTGCAAACAGCTAAACCCTCTGGGGATGCGATTATCTGGGCGCAAATACTGAACACTCAAGCAAATTTACAACTACGTAACGGAAAAGCCGAAACTGCCATCGAAAACTGGCAACAAGCCCAAAAATATTACGAGCAGGCAGGGGATAAAACCGGAAGTCTCGGTAGTCAAATTAACCAGGCGCAAGCTTTACAAAGTTTGGGATTCTATCGTCGCTCTAGACAACAATTAGAAGAAATAGCCCAGAAAATGACCGGAATGCCGGATTCGGAAGTTAAAGTTAATGGGTTGCGATCGCTTGGTTTAGCTCTGCGCGCAATTGGCGATAGCAAAAGCCAGCAAGTATTGGAACAAAGTTTAGCTCTAGCGAATAAAATTGCAGCCAAAACCCAGTTAAGTTCTATCTTGTCAAGTCTGGGGAAAAATGCCTCAGATTTGCAAGATCCAGAAGCGGCATTAAATTACTTTGAAGATGCAGAAAAAGCCGCTACTAATGCAAATGAAGCGTTGCAAGCACGTTTAGCTCGTTTCAAGTTGTTGGTCGATTACGACAAACTTGAATATGCTATGGAACTCGCACCTCAGTTAAAACAACAACTGGAAGAACTACCACCCAGCCACAATTCTCTTTATGCAACAATTAATTTTGTTGCTACCCTGAATAAATTGGAAAAACCCGACCAAGGTATACCAAGGAAAGACCTAGCGCAACTTATGGCAGTTACAGTTAAATCTGCCCAAAAAATTCAGGATGCTTCCGCAGAAGCTCATGCACTGTATCAGTGGGGACAACTTTACAGCCGCACTTCTCAGTGGTCTGAGGCAAAGCAATTAGCAGATAAATCCCTCGATATTGCCCGTCAACTTCAAGCTGACGATATCATTGCTCAATCGGCATGGCAGGTTGGAAAATTATATAAGCAACAGGGTAATAGACCGGAAGCAATTTCAGCCTATACCGAAGCAGTTAACTCATTAAAGGCACTACGTTCCGATCTAGCTGGCATTAACCCTGATGTCCAATTCTCTTTCCGCGAAAGTGTCGAGCCTGTTTACCGGGAACTGGTGGGTTTACTTCTTGATGAGCAACCGAGTCAGACAGAACTGATGCAAGCTCGGGAATTGATTGAATCTCTACAAATGGCCGAACTCGATAACTTTTTCCGCGAAGCATGTTTAGATAAAGCGCGGCAGATAGACAAAGTTGACCCCACGGCAGCAGTTATTTACCCGATTATCCTGCCCGATCGCCTTGCAACGATTGTCTCTCAAACCGGACAACCTCTGCGTTATTATGTAACACGCAAACTAAGAGCAGAAATTGAACAAACTCTCGATAATTTCTTGATTGCCCTTAACCCTGTTTCCGATTCTAAAGACCGGGAACGATTTAGCCAGCAAATTTATGATTGGCTGATTCGTCCTGCGGAGCAGGAACAAGCCTTTAAAAATAGCACGACATTGGTATTTGTTTTAGATGGGAAGTTACGGAACATTCCAATGGCAGCTCTACATGACGGTAAGCAATATCTGATTGAAAAATATGGTGTGGCACTCTCACCAGGGTTGCAACTAATGGCTGCTCAATCGTTCCAGCAAAACAAAATTAATGCGATTGTTGGTGGTATTAGTGAATCTCGCTCTGGTTTTTCTGCTTTGCCTGCTGTCGAATCAGAAGTGAAGCAAATTTCCCAAACAGTATCGTCTAAGCTGTTACTAAACCAGCAATTTACCAGTAAAGCTCTGGGAGAGCGCGTTAAATTTGGTAATACCGATGTTGTACACTTAGCAACCCACGGACAGTTTAGCTCCCGTCTCGAAGATACTTACTTACTAACATGGGATGGACAAGTTAATGTCAAGGAATTGTCTGAACTTCTCAAAAATCGTGGTGGAAATTCATCGAAAGCGATTGAATTGTTGGTATTAAGTGCTTGCGATACTGCAACAGGAGACGATCGCGCGGTTCTGGGACTAGCTGGTTTAGCCGTCAAATCCGGCGCCCGTTCCACCATAGCAACTCTCTGGCCTGTCAAAGATAAGGCAGCAGAAATTCTCATGACTCGCTTCTACGAACAACTGCTACAACCCAAAATTACTAAAGCCGAAGCTCTGCGTCAGGCACAAATTAACCTAATTCGCCAGACTGATTTTCGCGACCCATTCTTTTGGTCTGCTTTTGTTTTAGTTGGAAACTGGATTTAGTTACGTAATATTACTGAGAAATTCTGTTTTTAAAAATGTATCTAATTTGTAGTATTTATCTCTAGATTAGTTTATAACAGCTAATAGAGACCTTATTGAGCTTGGATTTAGAGTTAAGAAAAAAACTTTGTAGTTAGGTTCCATCAACGTATTTTATATCACGACTTAGTAAGAATGGGTGAAACATCATGAAACGCCGATATTTAATCAGTACATTGAGCGCCATCGCTCTAATTGCTAGCAGCGCCTGGAGTATTGCTTACGCTGTAACATTCACGCCACCTGCCAAAAATGGCGCCCCCACTCAAACCACTGGAGGGGCTTCCCGTGGTAGTTTCTTTACACCAAAGAAAGGAAATGGCGCCCCTAGACAAGCAACAGGAGGAGCTTCCCGTAGTAGTTTCTTTACACCAAAGAAAGGAAATGGCGCCCCTAGACAAGCAACGGGAGGAGCTTCCAGAGGCAATTTATTTACCCCAACCAGAGGTAATGGCGCCCCTAAACAGGCGAGTGGTGGGGCTTCCCGTGGAAATATATTTACTCCAGCTAAAAGTAACAGCGCTCCCCAGGAGGCGAGTGGTGGGGCTTCTCGCGTTGGTACTTCCTATTTGAATCCTTCGACTGTCGCAGCATCTGGTCCAGCAGCACTCATTGCTGTTTTACCCCAAAGTTTCTATGGTACAACGCTGTCCGAACGTCCCACTGTGATGGTGTATCTTCCTGCTTCTAATGCAGAAGAAGCTGTGTTTAGTTTGAAAGATGAAGCTGGCAACATGCAGCACCAGATGACCATTCCTGTTGCTGGAAAATCTGGGTTAATTGCGGTCAAACTGCCTGCTGATGCACCCGCTTTAGCTGTTGACAAAAACTACCAATGGTTCCTGGCATTGAAATTGGATGGACAACTCAGTCCCAGTACGCCTTATGTTGATGGCTGGATTCAACGTATCCAGCCCAGCGCTGCATTAGCAACGGCTTTACAGCAAAAAGACTTACTGAAACAAGCAGAAGCTTTGGGTAAAAACGGGGTGTGGTATGACTGCGTAGCAACAATGGCTGCACTACGTACTGCCGAACCTGCGAATATAACTATTATTAAGCAATGGGAAGAACTTCTTTCCTCTGTTAGCTTAGGTGATATTGTCACAGCCCCGTTACTAGCATCTACAAATTAAAAAACTTGTACCTAATAGATTTCCGACTTATTAAAAAAGTTGGGAATCTTAAAACAGAAATATTGATTAGCTGTGTGGCACAATTATGTGGGGCAAATTCCAAGCTTTTATCCAAAACAATCGTAGCGTTTTGATTATTACTCCTACTGTTGCTCTGACAGTTGTTGTAGGGCAGTCTTTGGGACTTTTTAACTTGCCTGAGTGGAAATTTCGGGATGAATTGGTGCGACTGCGTTCTTCTCCCACGATCGCTGACGAAATCACAATCGTTACCATTGATGAACGCGATATCCAATCGGTGGGTAAATGGCCTATTCCAGATTGGTCATTAGCACAATTACTCGAAAAAATTCGAGCGCACCAACCCCGTTCTATCGGACTCGACCTTTATCGGGATTTACCCGAAGGAAGTGGGTATGAGCAACTCACGGAAATTTTTCGTACTACTCCCAATTTGATTGGAGTTGAGAAAATTACTGGTGAGCGCGTTAATCCACCACCGGAATTGAAAAAAAAAGATCAAGTAGGATTAGCTGATTTGGTGCTAGATGGCGATCGCCATGTGCGTCGTGTCCTACTCACAGCCGAAGATGCCAAAGAAAATGGCAAAATCAAAGCGGGACTGGCAACCCTTGTAGCGCTCAAGTATCTCGAAGCTGAAAAAATAACTTTAGAATCTGTTGACTCTAAGCAGCAAAAGTTTCAATTGGGCAAGGCAATTTACGAGCCACTCAAAAATCAAGAAGCTGGTTATACTGATGCTGATGTTGGAGGTTATCAAATTTTGCTCAACTGGCATGGTTCAGAAACTAAATTTCGTACAGTTTCTATGCGCGATGTCTTAGCGGGGAAAATTCCGGCGAATTTGATGCGCGATCACATGGTATTTATTGGCTCAACAGCTGCTAGTACTAATGATGTTTTTAACACACCCTTTAGTTCCTCGTTAGTTTCTGCCAAAAAACCGACTCCTGGTGTTGTTATTCATGCCAATATTGCCCATCAACTAGTACAGGCAGCAAAAACAGGAAAAGGTAACCTTCGCGGAATTTCGGGTATATCTTTGTTGCTCTGGATTGTTGTTTGGTCTATTCTTGGTTCTTCCGGTAGTTGGTGGTTAGCCAATCTGCCTACTAAACGAACGGTTCCAGGTGGTAAGATTCTCTGGACAACTGTAGGTATTAGTGTGGCATTGATAGCAGGCGCCTATGGGCTTTTTTTGAATGGTATTTTGATTCCGGTAACACCAGCATTGACTGTATTTATTGCCAGTGTTATTGCCACAACAAATGCTTACAAGCAAGATCAATTGGAATATACCAACCGTCTCTTGGAAGCAACAAACGAACAACTATTAAATTATTCCAAAACCTTGGAGGAAAAAGTTGAAGAGCGAACTCACGATTTGAAACAGGCAAAACAAGCTGCCGATGCTGCTAACCAAGCAAAAAGTGAGTTTCTTGCCAATATGAGCCACGAGCTACGCACACCACTTAATGGTATCTTGGGTTTTGCTCAGGTGCTAGAATGTTCACCAAACTTGACAGAGAAAAACCGAGAAGGAGTTAGTATCATCTATCAATGCGGTTCGCACCTGTTGACGCTAATTAATGACATTCTCGATCTATCAAAAATTGAAGCTCGGAGATTAGAATTAGTCACTGCTAGCGTAGATTTACCTAGTTTTTTACATGGTGTGACTGAAATTTGCGGTATCCGAGCCGAGCAGAAAGGAATTAGCTTTAATGTTTTAATTGGCGATCGCCTACCACTGGCTATTGAAACAGATGAAAAACGACTGCGGCAAGTGTTAATTAACTTGTTGGGTAATGCCATCAAGTTTACAGACAATGGTAGTGTGTCGTTGAAAGTAGAGGTACTAGATGAGCAATCTGAGCAATCGTCAACTGCAAAAATTCGCTTCCAAATAGAAGATACGGGTGTAGGAATGTCATCAGATCAAGTGGAAAAAATCTTTTTGCCCTTTGAACAAGCGGGTTCAGTAGGACAACGTTCTGAAGGTACTGGTTTGGGATTAGCCATCAGTCAAAGAATAGCTGCATTGATGGGGAGCCAAATTCAGGTGCAAAGTCACTTAGGTGAAGGCAGTATATTTTGGTTGGATTTGACAGTACCAGTAACCCTTGCCCATAACTGGCATGGAGGGGGAATAACTTCAACCCAGCAAAACGTCACTGAGATTCAAGGTAATGCACCTCTAATTCTCAT
>NZ_JBXXZH010000007.1:0-87539 GCF_059640475.1 Calothrix sp. CBUCES-K 9914 | reverse complement strand
CGCGAAACATATGGTAAATAGTGGAATATTGACGAGGCCCAACTTGGATGGTGTTACCCATTAAATAAATTAACTGCGGGCGTTCGGCAAAAAATTCTATAAATTTACGTGCAAGAAAATCGAACCCTGGTAAACTGCGGAGCGTTTGTTCGGCTTGCCTGTCTAAAGGGTGTCGGAATGCTTCGCTTGAAATTCCTGGATAAGTTGCCATAATGCAATTGGTTAATAGCTAATAGTTAATCGTTAATCGTTAATCGTTAAATTGACGCGCTGTGGCTAATATAACAATTGCCCAGCAATTTAAGCTTTGGGCGCGTTCGCTCCAACAAAGCCAGAACGCGACTAAACGTACAAATCATTTTCGTATGGGACTTAAAGCGTGTGATTGAGGCAGAAGTTCATTTGTCATTACACAACTTCCTGCGGTCGCAGGCGGGTTTCCCTGCGTGGCACCATCACCTGACAATGGCACGGTTGGTTGCGCGCGCTTTACGTTTGGGAAGAAGTGCGCTAATTCAAGTTGGCGCAGTTTGTGGCTACCAAGGAAGGTATCGTACTAGTTTTGTAGCATCTGCCCTCATGTGGCATTCTGGAGTAGTAATTGTGGCTCCGGAAGCAGTGCAGCAACGTTTACTCAAAGTTGAAATTCCTCGTTTACAGCAATGGTTACAAGTCGATAAACCAATTAGAACAGGTGACGCTTGGGTTGGTAATGAGTTTCAAGGAATACTTTTAACGACCCCTGATATTTGGTTAAGCGCACAACTTAACAATACTGGCGCCTTTGATGATGACATTCCGACTATCATTGATGGTGTTGATGATTTAGAAGATTGGGTGCGCGCTAGTCTCACTGTCACCCTTTCCCCAGCTTCTTGGGACGAGCTTACATTTGCATACCCGAAGCGCGAGTCAGCTATTCGTACAGCCAAGGTTGAATTAGCACACAGTATTTTCAAGCATCCCGCTAATCCCTACGAATGCTATGCAGTTTCCTCTCTTGAAATAGAAATTTTACAGCGTTTGTATTCGGTTTTAGATATCCCGACTCTCCCTGAAACATGGAAAAAGTTTTATTCCGAGTTTCAAAACGCTCATCAACCACATACCTCTCCCCTGCTCTGGACTACTATTAATCGTACACACGGCACGTTTTCACTACATACCTGTCCTGTAGAACTATCAAAAATACTGGCGCCTATTTGGCAACGTCAACCAATTGTACTAGTTGGTAGTGCTGTTGAGATAGAAACCGAGGCGCCATTGTTTCGAGAGCGTATGGGTTTAGGGGAAGTCACTTGTTTAAAATTTTCTGGGGATCAAAGCGATGCCATACAGCTTTACGTGCCTTACAACATACCTTTGCCGAATACCCCCGAATATCAATCAGCTTTGATTCATAAAGTCCGTACATTAGTCTGCTTAAGTGCTACGGCGCCGGGATTAACGGTTATTTTAGTTGGGGATGTGCCGTTAAAAGCAATCGTTGGCACAATATTGGCATCAGAATTTGGTTCACGGGTACAAGTTGAGAAAACTTGTTTGGATGAAAACGGAATTTTAGTAACTGGTTGGGAATTTTGGCGCTCTTCACAAAGCGTCTTGCCTTCACCCCAGCTAATGATTATTGCCACATTACCGTTGCCGTCGCTGGAAAATCCCTTAGTGTCGCTGAGAGTCTTACATTACAAGCGTTTGCATCAAGATTGGTTTCGATTGTACCTTTTGCCAACAGCTTTAAATGAATTACAGCGTGCTGTTGCACCAGTTCGCGAAAACCAAGGAGTGGTCGCTTTACTCGATAGTCGTGTCGTCAACCGTAGCTATGGCGCCCAAATTCTTAATTCCCTGAGTCCCTTTTCTCGTATTAACTACCTTGACACCAATTTGTTTGCACCTACGAATAATGATTAACATTTGTGACGGACTAATGCTCAACCAATCACGCTATCATAGCCCTGTGTAGGTTATTAAAACTTTGAAATACCAAATTTTGATTCGATTATGGGTGAAGCAAAACGTCGCAAAACTACGCTAGGAGAAAAATACGGTCAAGAACAACGAATTCTACCGTGGCTACCTGTTACTAAAGGCCAAGCTGAAAAATTTGTCACCATCACTACTAAGGGCGCCTGGTTTGGGATTGGTGGTATGGTAGCTATTTGGCTAACCGTCCGTTTTATCGGCCCTGCTTTCGGTTGGTGGCAAATTGTCGGATAGAGACAAGCCCCGTGAGGGAAAATAATTATTAATTTTCCCTTCACCATTTGTATTTTTATTAATATTTGATAACTTCAATTAATTAGTATAATCTCAGAGGAAAGAGTAATATAAAATACTGTGGCAATTGAATACTATTAGCATGAGGGAAAACCAAGTTTGTTCACTAAACCGCTGTATGCAGGCAATAGAACATTAATTTATCATTTTGGTAACGCTCGTAACTAAAGAGCTTGGATAAGTAACTATCGATACTTTTTACCAAAGCTTAATAAACGACCTGCCGAAATGGCAACATTCTCTACATCGGTTCAGTTATCTTCGTTTTTATCAGTCAAGCAGTTTGAGATTTACTTCGGGATTGTGAATTTAAGGCTTACTATAAGCTGCATCTATACAAATTCACAATTGTCTAAAATTTCATAAACAAGATTAGGGTCATCTACGTTCATTGAATGTTAGTACTAATATATACTGCGTAAATACTGTTTAATTAAGTACTATGCTGTAACTTATCCTAGCTTGTATGTTTTGTTGAGACATGCTTTCCCAAGCTTGTAGGCTTGTACGAATACAACGAGGATAACTGTACATACTGTTTAATTTGATACATTAGAATCAAGCAGTATTAGGTATTTGATTTCCGCGCTCTGAGTGATAGTGGTGCGCGCAACACTCTATTACAGCAATCAGATGGGAAGCAAAATACACTCATGTGATTGAAAAAAAGTAACACAAGTTACGGCAATTCATGAATTTTTGTGCTATTTGTAGCTTTTCCGTGCTTGACATGTACTCAAACTGAGTTAGTCTTAAAGCGGATTCATACTCTCATAATGTCTACAAAGGAAAGATTACATGAAGAGAAAGTTAAATCTGACAATCCTGTCCGATATGTCTGGTCTCGAAAGTGAATATTTTGATACGGCAGCAAAAATCCCTATGCACTAACTTAAGCGGGAGGGGCTAGCACCGGGACTTTGTAGATGCCTGGAAATTTGTACTGTATAGTTTACAATACCAGTTAATGAGAAAATCTAAAGAAAATATAAAAGTACATCCAACCACCGTGGTGTAAGGAGGAAAAAAAGTGTTTCTAAGATTAGCGCAACAACATAGGCAATTTGTTCAAGACTTGGTAATGAATTTACAAGCGTTAGCCATAGTTCTTGAACGTCGTGGGTATCCAGCATCGTGCTACACTTGTGGCGACCAAATGAACAGTGCTTCATTTATGGTTAGTCTAGGAGATAATCACTTAATTCGGTTTTTGGTATCCGATTATGGGATTACCTGGACTGAAATGCGTGATGACCGCGAGTTGATGAAGTTGGAAGGAGCAGAGGCGGTTAACCAGCTGCAAGAGTTAGCTAACATTGTTAAATACTCAATGCAAGACAAAGGCGCCACAAGCAAAACCCTTGCCAAGCGTCACTAAGGAAATTAACTTTCGTGTGCTTTAACAAGGTAATGAAGAAATGGCTCCCAAAGGGAGGTGCTAATTGCTAATCGCTAATTTTTTAGTTAACGATACCAAAAAGTGCTAAGAACGCTATTAGCCTTTAGCTATTGTCCTTGAAACGAGTGAGCGTCAAAGCGATGAATTAATCAAAGTACAGTGTTTATAATGCGGTAGAGCGTTTGTATAACAACGGAGGCGAGCGCATTATAGTGAGTTGGAGAAAAAGCGTATATAGCACTTCGCGAGTTAACAGTGATGGTAATCATGAGTAACGATGCGGTCAAGCTCATGAGCGGGGTGACATTTCGAGTAATTTGTGCGCGTGTGTAATAAGACTCGCAGTGCTATAACTGCTTACAAAAGGTGGGACGTGTTGTTATGCTATTTCACAGGGCGGAGAACAAATAGGCATAACACGGGAATATTTATATGTCTGAAGAAACAGTAAATCAATACTCATTACCCACTAGTACAATTATTAACCCATCCTCTAGCACTTATGAGAATTGGTTTGAGTATCCAGTACGTGTATACCCACACCATACAGATTATGCTGGAATTGTCTGGCACGGCACTTACATAACTTGGATGGAAGAAGCGCGCGTAGAGTATTTGCGTACATCTGGGATCGACTATGCTGATTTGGTTGCGTTAGGTTGCGATTTAGTAGTAGTAGAATTATCGGTACGCTACCATAGACAATTACAACTAGGAAAAACAGCAGTTTTAAAAACCCGTATGGGTGAGTTAAGCGGAGTTCGTATAAATTTTGATTATGCTTTAGAATCGACGGATGGGAAAGAGTTATATATTACAGCAACAACAACGTTAGTGGCATTAGACCGAGAACGCGGCAAGATAATGCGTCAACTGCCAGCAAATGTTAAAGATGCGCTCCTGAAAATTTCTAATCCGATGAATTAATTTTTGTTACACTCCTCCCTTGAATAGGGAGGGATATAAATTTTACCTACCACCCGTGCGCGCGGTTTGAGTAAAGTAATTAATCACGTCTACTAGGGTAATTCCGTAACCTACCTGCAAAAAGAAAATAATTGCAGCTAATAATGCTGCGTTGACGACAGTCGTCTTAATCACTCTCAGAAGGAATGTGAAGATCAACCACGCTATAACCAAAGCTATGAACATATAAGTATAAAACTATGTCAGTATCTAAAGATAGTGAATCGTTACTGGGTAACGTATTTATTTTGAATTAAAACACCCATAGTACTACTTGATTGTGACTAAACTTAAGCTTAATTTAAAGATTCCCGACTTGTTCAAGAAGTCGGGAATCTTAGGAGGGTGATTAATGTAAAGTCAGGAATTGCGGTCGAGACTCTAATTGCTCAGTAACAGCTAAAACTTGTTGTCGTGCCCATTTGTCGGCAGCTACTATATCTTCTAAAGAAGGGTTTGAACAGTTATCAGATGTATGACGAGCGCATGTCATTTCAATACAGCGTGGGATATCCAAAAACTTGATCTTCTCATCTAAAAATAAAGCTACAGCTTGCTCGTTTGCAGCATTTAAAACTGCTGGCATCGAACCGCCTGCTCGACCTGCTGCATACGCTAAATTCATACAGGGATATTTTTCATGGTCGGGTTCACGGAAAGTTAAACTTCCAGCTTTGACCAAATCAAGTCTTTCCCAGTCAGTATAAATTCGTTCTGGGTATGACATTGCGTACAGCAACGGTAAGCGCATATCAGCCCAACCAAGTTGCGCCAGTACCGATGTATCTTGAAGTTCAATTAATGAGTGAATAATACTTTGGGGATGAATGACAATTTCGATATTGTCGTAGTCTATTCCAAACAGGAAGTGCGCTTCGATTACTTCCAAACCTTTATTCATTAAAGTTGCTGAGTCAACAGTAATTTTGCGTCCCATTGACCAATTAGGGTGTTTTAAAGCATCTGCAACTTTCACATTTGCTAAATCGGATACAGCCCAATCGCGGAAGGCGCCTCCCGAAGCGGTAAGAATAATCTTGCGTAGTCCACCTTCTGGCACACCTTGTAAGCATTGAAAGATTGCGGAATGTTCTGAGTCAGCAGGTAATAATTTGACACCATGCTTTTGAATTAGAGGCAGAACAACAGGACCACCCGCGATTAAAGTTTCTTTATTAGCAAGAGCAATATTTTTTCCCGCTTTAATTGCTGCGATAGTTGGAAGTAGTCCAGCACATCCAACGATACCAGTAACAACGCTTTCGGAATCACCATAAGCAGCCACCTCGATAATTCCAGCCTCACCAGCAAGTAAAATTGGCTTGTAATCAAGGTCTTTAAGTGCGTCTTGAAGTATCGGTAATTTTTCAGGAGCGCAAATTGCTGCTATACTCGGTCGAAATTGACGAATCTGTTTGATTAGCATTTCGACATTATTACCAGCCGCCAAACCCACAACACGGAATTTGTCGGGAGACTGTGCCACTATATCTAAAGTTTGAGTTCCAATTGAACCAGTGGAACCAAGAAGAGTTATTGCTTTCACAATTTTTTAATTATCATTAACATCTTTAATTAAGTGTAAAGTGTAAAGTGCTGAGTGCTGAGTAGAGACGCGGAATACAAACTCAGCACTCAATACTTAGCACTCAGCACTCAAAAACACATTAGAGTCTCGCGCGTGTCGCGTCCGGTTTTAGGATTTGTCCCTTTTGCGACTTTACATAATTTATTTTGTTCATCGTCGCGTAGAAGAACGTCTGTAAAATCTGCTCCATCGATAATGGCGCCATCAAATTTGGCGCTAGCGGCGAAAGCTCCTTCTAAAACGGCATTAGTCAAGTTAGCCTTAACTAAACGTGCGGAATCTAGGGTAGCATTCGTTAAATCCGCACTAGTAAAATCTACTGATTCAAGATTAGATGCAAAAAAGCTGACACCACGTAGGTTGGATTTACTAAAATTACTTTGCTTTAAGTTTGCTTTTGTAAAGCTAGAGTCGCTCAAATCACGTCCCGAAAAATCGGCATCAATCAGAATTTCCTTGTTGTAGTCGAGTGCAAAACTAGCAGGCACCAAGACTAAGTTAAGGGTAATGCTTATTATTCCGTAAAAGAATAAACTTAAAATACACGTTACAATACGCTGACTCATACAGTTCTAGGGTACTAATCTACATTTATGGCTGCTGCATACCATTATCCCGATATCGGTACATTAGGTGAAGACTTTGTAGCGCAATGGTTGACTGAAAGTGGTTGGAAGGTTTTACACCAGCGATGGCGCCGTAGTCGTATAGGGGAAGTAGATATTATTGCTGAACTGCCATCTTTTTCAGTTTCCAGCAATACTACTAAAGAAATAACTTTGGCGTTTATAGAAGTTAAAACGCGCAGCGCGGGAAACTGGGACTCTGGGGGAAGATATGCAGTCGAGTCACGCAAACAGAAGAAAATCTGGCGTGGGGCACAAATGTTTTTAGCTGAACACCCTGAGAAAGCAGAATATACATGTCGCTTCGATGTAGCAATTATATTTTGCTCACCTAAGTCAAAACAAACGTTGAAACAAAAGTCAAAACGAACTTCAAGTGGCATTAGCAAAGCTAAAAATCTATATAGCCTAGCTCTTCAAGAAACTCCAGACTATCATTTAACCTTACAAGAATATATTATTGGTGCTTTTGATTCTCTAGAAGATAACCTTTGATCAAGAACACCAAATTGACAACCTAAATATTTACTGACGCTCGCACTCAGCACTCAGCACTCAGCACTCAGCACTACGCCAAAGTTTCTGGACAATAGCCTAAACCTCGCACAAACTGTTGGCGGAATGCCTCAATCTCCTCTCTTTCAGGATTTCCATGCGAGACAATTGCAACTTGGTAGCGACGCATAACATCAACAGGACACTGCCCAGCTTCCAAACTCCACAGTGCCATTTGGACGCGCATTGGTGGTTCGTAACTGATTCCTAACTCGTTTAAGAATGCACGAAAATCACCGTCTAAGTCTGACGATACTGGACTAGTAAGTTTAACTCGTACTACCCAACCATCAATTTGATGAATCACAGTTACAAAAGAAACGGGTAACTGCTGTTGGGAATGTAAGAATTGAACTACTCTAAGGGTTAGACTGGCATTTGCCAGATAATACAAATATTCCATTTCGCTCTTGGGATGAAAGCCAATCCTACATATCTATTATTGGAACAATAACCCCATCATCCGGTAGGGTAAAAGCCCCCGTTTTTTGGTGGGGAGGTTTACCCAATATTCATATTTATATTTACGTGTCACTTAATAGCATTCATCATAAACTTAAAAGCTTAGATTGACCCCTAATCGCTAACCGTTTCATTATAAAGAAAAGCTAAAATTACCTTGTATCCATTATTAGAATCTAGATGCAGCAAGAATTAGAAGCCTTTAATTTGAATTCAACTTCTACCCTAGGAGAGAAATATTTTGATTTAGACCGTTCAACTGCTGGTTATGATTACGACTTACCAGAAGAATTAATCGCTCAAAATCCTGCGGTTCCTCGTGACAGTTCAAAATTGCTAGTAGTAAATTCGACTAGTCAAGGCGATAAAAGTCTTATTTTACACCATATTTTCAGTGAATTGCCGGATATATTACGACCAGGCGATTTATTGATAATGAACGATACTAAAGTTATTCCGGCGCGTTTACACGGGCGTAAATCTACGGGCGCCTCTGTTGAAGTTTTACTATTGTCCGAGCGTAGTCAAAATTGTTGGTTAGCATTGGTGAAACCTGGAAAACGTTTCAAGATTGGGTCGCAGTTGTTTTTTGAGGCGCCGAGGAGTGAGAGCAAATTAACAGCGACAGTTATTGACTCGGATAAAGCAACAGGTGGACGGTTCTTAAAATTTGATGTGCCTCCAGGGAAATCTTTAGTACAGTTGTTGGAAACATTTGGCGAAGTGCCTTTGCCACCGTACATTACAAAAAGCCAAGCATCCGACGCGCAATATCAAACGGTGTATGCTCACACACCTGGAGCAGTCGCGGCGCCTACTGCTGGGTTACATTTCACTCCAGAATTACTTGATACATTAGAGAAAAAGGGCATTAACCGCGCGTTTATAACGCTGCATGTAGGTGTGGGAACGTTTCGTCCGGTGGAAGTAGAAGATGTTACTACACACACAATGCATTCGGAATGGATAGAAGTGCCACAAAAAACAGTTGAACAAATCAAAGCGACACAAGAGAAAGGTGGGAGAATTATAGCAGTTGGAACAACGGTAGTTAGAGCGTTAGAAGGCGCCGCAGCAGGTACGGGTGAAATAACTGAATTTTGCGGCAAGACAAATTTATTTATCTATCCTGGTTTTAAATGGCGAGTCATCGAAGGGTTAATAACTAACTTTCATTTGCCCCGCTCTAGTTTGTTGATGCTAGTCAGTGCGCTTATCGGTCGAGAAAATTTACTCAACATATATAGAGAAGCGATAAACGCGCGTTACCGTTTTTACTCGTTTGGTGATGCGATGTTAATTCTGCCAGAATGATATTTCATAGAAAATACTGGGAAACCTATACTTAGAGCCTTTAAATATAAGTGCAGGTCTGCCTGATATGTCTCATAATTATCATTTTCATAAGTATTTACGCTTTTATTCCCAAATTACCCTTTTTACAGCCTCTGTTTTGCTAACGCTTGCGGCGCCGAGTTTTTTAAATCCTTATAGTAAATTACTGGCACAAAATGTCGTTACTCAAGATTTAGAAGCAGCAGGTTTATACCAACAAGGAGTAATCCGTTACAGCCGTGGAGATGATCAAGGTGGAGAAATGCTACTGCGGCAAGCATTACAGCGTGACCCAAATTTGGCAGCCGCGCGTACTTACCTTGGTAATATCATGTTAAAACAAAACCGCCTTGATTCAGCGGTGCAGGAATATTCGGAAGCAGTACGTATTGACCCCAACTTTGCTGAAGGTTATTTTAACTTAGGCTTGGGACTGCACAAGCAAGGGCAACGTGAAGCTGCAATTACTGCCTATCGTCAAGCATTAGTTATAAACCCAACAATGGCAGCAGCACATTATAATATGGGGTTGGCGCTGTACGAGTTAGGACAAATTAACGAATCAATTACAGCTTACCAACAAGGTATTAATATCGACAGCAGCAATGCGAACGCTTTCTACAACTTAGCTATTGCTTTAGAACAAACAGGACAAGTTCAAGAAGCAATGAATTCTTATCGCCAAGCATTAAATATTAATCCAGATAATGCTGCTGCTCAAAATCGTTTAGGTAGTTTGATGGCAAAAAGTGGTTTAACAACCGAAGCGATAGCAACTTACACTGAATCAATTCGCCGTACAGCCGTAAATCCAGATGCTTATTATAGTATTGGGGTAGCTTGGATGAATACTGGTGAATATAAAAAAGCAAACAGAGCATTCAAACGCGCGCAGCAACAATATCGCCAACAAGGTAATATACAACAGGCTGAAAAAATAGAAGAATTAATCATTCAAACAGCACAAGGTGACAAACCAACCACACCCGCAGCAGCATCCCAACCCCAAGTTCAACCCGAAGCAACAACTCAAACTGAAACCCCAACCGAAAACCCCGAAAATACTAATAGCCAACCTCCAAAAGAAACCCAACCCAACAATACCAGCGAATCAACCCAAACAAAAGTAATCGAATTTGGTCAACCAGTGCCATCCCAATCAGAACAAAATAAAAGTTAATATTCTTGTAGCATAGGCGTCTCGCCTGTGCAGTCACGTCAATTTTGCAACGGATGCAACGGATGTAACGGATAAGCTACTGGTTACAAATATAGGTAGGGTGCGTGAAAGCTTTTGCAGTATATAGCATTTTTCAAACAAGTGAGGTACAAATTGAGTTAGCACAACTCTTGTGGAACGGGCATCCCTGCCCGTCCCGCCTGTGCTTTATTTGAATGGAAACCGCTATATCAATGAAACACTTTCTTAAAGTGCTTTCACGCACCATCGACGATGCCGGTGCGTGGCGCTACAAGATTTTTCGTGAAAAGTGGAATTTTTGCGTGGCGCCACACACCCTACCATACCGTAACGGCAGGTGCCTAACCGGACGCACAGGCGGGACGCCTATGCTACAACACACCAAAACTATTGACACAGACCACTACCCTTCAAGAGATTTTTGTTTAATATATTCTAAAAACTCGTCATCTTCCCTATTGACTAAAATCTACTCTCTTAGCTGTTTTCGAGTCATTTGTTCAAAATTAGGGTTTGGTAAATCTATAATTACCCCTTCCTTTTCGTTTATCTTTCATTTTCACCTTTAAGCAAATACCCTAAAGCGCGACGGACATATAATTGCCATGATTCTGTAGTGGGTGGAAAAATTAACCCATAAAGCATGATGCCGCTCATCATATCAAACACAATACCTGGCTCCAAATCTACACAAACTTCTTTCCTCGCTTTTGCCCTTTCCATAACCACAGCAAAAGCATCTCGTCGAGGTTGTAAATACTTTTCCCAATAAATACGCGCGAACTGAGAGTTACTCGATGCACTGCTAATAATCATCGCTACAGTTTTTCTTCCCAAGGGAGTAAAAGTAATTTCCGCTGCACTCTCAATTAGTGCATCAATATCACTCCACATGCTACCTGTATCAGGAATCACCACATCTTGCCTAACACTTTCAATCGCATCAGCGACTAATTCCTCTTTAGATGTATAGCGACGATAGATAGTCGTCTTACCCACACCCGCGCGTGCGGCAACTCCATCAATACTCACACCATCAAACCCTACTTCGGCAAGTAGTTCCAAAGTCGCTTGCAGCATAGCTTGATGAGATTGGAGACTTCTGGGTCTTCCAGGCGATTTTTTGCTATTATCACTCATAAGTGTTATTATATTTACGACACAGTATCGTATTTAATTAATTATTTAAAAAATATGCTTCAATCTAGCTTACCTTTACCCCCTGGTAACTTGGGCTTACCTGTAATTGGCGAGTCAGTGAGTTATCTACGCAGTCCAGCTAGCTTTATGGAGAAGCGACAAAAACAATACGGTAATATTTTCAAAACTCATCTTTTCGGTTTTCCCACAATTGTCCTTATAGGAGCAGGCGCCGCACGCTTTTTGTTTGCCAACGAAGGTCAAAAATTTGAGATGACGAATACCCCTAGTTTTGAGAGACTGCTAGGAATAAATTCAATTGGAGTGGTAACAGGTGCCGCTCACCAGACATTGCGAAAATATTTATACCAAGCGTTTGCACCAAGAGCATTGGCAAATTACGCAACAACAATGCAAAACATTACCCATCGCTACTTAAAACTTTGGGAAAAAATGGAGACATTGACTTGGTATCCAGAATTAAAAAAATATACCTTAGATATTGCTTGTCAGTTGTTTATTGGTGTAGAAACTGAGTTAGAAGAAGCATTAGAAAAAGTTTATGAAACTTGGAGCGATGGATTATTATCCATTCCCGTGCGGTTTCCTGGTAATAAATTTTACAAAGCTATTCACGCGCGCGAACAATTACTTGCCCATTTTGATAAGCTGATAGACCAGCGTTTACAAAACCCTACTGATAATCAAGATGTATTAACGATTTTATTACAAGCGCAGGATGAACAAGGTAAACGATTGAGTCGAGACGAAGTAAAAGATAATTTGTTAGGTATGTTAGTTGCTGGACATGAAACTCTAACATCCGCACTAACTTCGCTATGTTTGCTGCTCGCTCAACATCCAGATGTACTGATAAAAGCGCGCGTCGAACAAGAACAGTTTAAATTCTCAGAACCCATCACCCAAGAAGACTTAAAACAAATGACTTACCTTGAGCAGGTAATGAAAGAAGTTTTAAGGATGGCGCCTCCTGTAGTTCGCAGTGGACAGCGAAAAGTATTAGAACCATGTGAGTTTTCTGGATATCAAATTCCTGCATATTGGGCAGTATTTTATCAAATACAAGAAACCCACCAAGACCAAAATATATATAGTCATCCTGAAAAATTTGACCCTGACCGTTTTTCTCTAGAAAAAGTCGAAGACAAACAAACAGCTTTTGCTCATATTCCCTTTGGGGGTGGAATTAGGGAATGTTTAGGTAAAGAATTTGCCAAGCTAGAAATCAAGTTATTTGCAGCTTTATTAATTCGTGAATATGAATGGGAACTGGCGCCAGGGCAGAATTTAGAGCGAGTAGTATTACCCTTCTCACGTCCACACGATGGATTAAAAGTTAGATTTAGAAAACGTGTTAGGCTAGTATAAATATGCTACCTAATCAATTTACTTGAGTCATATGACTATTGTCAAGAGCGCGAAACCTTTCAGCAGTAATGTTACGGCGACATTGAAGCGGCTCGTTGCTCTATTAGAAGAGGATGAAACCGATGAGTATGGAATTTTACAACCGAGCCAGCGTGCTTTTAAGTTAGCGATGCGATTAGTAATAGATGCCTATGAAGCAATGGGGAATAACTTTCCCAAAGCATCCGTTTCGACGCGCAAGTGTTACGGAGTTGCTAGCTTTGAAGTTGGACGTGTTCGAGAAATTGGTTTAGATATACAGCAGGATTCTGTTAACCATGCCAATATTGTTGGTTTACCTTAATTCCGTTATGCAAAAAAATATTTTTAGTTTTTCCGTAACTTTTAAAACTTAATGTGTAGCCATGCTTATCAAAATTCACACCACAGTAAAAAATTATGCCTACTACATTTACAGCTTTAAAAGAAGGTTCAACAGGAACCGATGTCCGTAAATTACAACAAAATTTAACAACTCTCAAGTATTATACAGGCGCCGTTGATGGTGTTTTTGGCGCCAATACCAAGAATGCTGTCGTCAAGTTCCAACAGTCTCATGCAGTCAAAGTAGATGGTGTAGTTGGGTATGAAACTGAAGCAGCTATTCAGCGCGAAGTCTGGATATCACAGCGACAAACATTGAAGCAAGGTTCTCAAGGTATTGATGTTAAAAATCTTCAAGGTTTATTGCATGGTGCCAGCGAAATTGGTCAAGGTGATTTCGGTATAACTAAAATTGATGGTGTTTTTGGCGCCAATACTAAAGCTGCTGTTATCAAGTTTCAACAAAAGAGAAATCTGACTGCTGACGGTATTGTCGGTGCCAGTACATGGAAGCAAATTTCATTTTTGAAGACATTTGACATGTCTCCAGAACAAATTGTTTTAAATGGAGTTTTTAGCATAGCTTAATTCGTACATTGTAGAGACAAAATGTATTCAGTCTCTACATTAAGCTATTATAATAGTTTCAAATCCTTGAAACTACGACGCATCAATTCTTTACGAGCAGCTACATCCTTATTGTTGCGAATATCAATATAACTGCAAAATAATAAACGTTTTTATTCTTTTCCAAATATCCCACATACCATCCAAGTTCTCGTTCTCAACCAGTCTTTACTCTAATAGTATACTCTGGAGTTTGTTCAACTACCATAATATCTTTTACTATCGAGAATGTTCTTTTAGAAAAAGGTAAGTCTGGCTCCGTTTTTACTGAAATTGCTTGTTATATAGGTATATGTAAGCAGCTAATTACGTAAGTATATTGCATATACTATTCTGTTTGTACTACACTATAAATTATCTGATAATAATAGGATTATTCCTCAATGATGACAGAATTGAGATACAATGTTGAGGCGTTCTGGGACTCAGAAGCAGAAGTTTGGGTTGCAACAAGTGAAGATGTGCCAGGATTAGTAACCGAGGCTGAAACAATTGAGCTTTTGACCTCTAAACTACGAGTAATGATTCCGGAATTAATTTTTGCTAATGAAATAGTGCCTATAGATTACACGGGTTCTATAAATTTCCAATTAACAAGTCATCGACAGGAGTTAATTGAGGTGGCTTCGTAGAATGGCTGTGTCGTTTACTCCTGAATTGAAAAAAATTCTTGCAGAAGCTGGTTGTTACTTTGTACGTCAAGGAAAAGGTGACCATGAATGAAGTTTGGTACAGTCCAATTACAAGCAGTCGTTTTGTAGTGGATGGTTCTATAAAGTCGCGTCACACTGCAAATGGTGTTTTGAAACAAGCGGGATTAGCTAAAGCTTTTTAGATAATGTGTTGGGTTACGCGCTCCGCTCCACCCAACCTACAATATTATTTGTTGTGGAGTGGGCATCCTTGCCCGCCCTATATATAGAACAGGCAGGGATGCCTGTTCCACAAGAGATTGAAGAAAATTAAATTGGTAGACGGTTAATGTCTTTGTTACATCCAATTACAACCATTGCGGAACCTTTTTGCAGTCGCTTGTCGGGTTCTGGGTTAATTAGAAATTTACCTTCGTTACTTACTGCGAGAAGATTTAAGCCGTAGCGGTTGCGTAATTGTAATTCGGAGACGGTTTTGCCGTGAAATTCATCGGGTACAATTACTTCGACGATACTGTTATCGGGGTCTAGGTCAAATCTTTCAAGAATAGATGGTTTGGTTAAAGTTCTTGCTAATGCACGACCTGCTTCAAATTCTGGAAAAACAACGTGGTCGGCGCCTACACGTGTAAGTAGTTTACAATGAACTTCAGTTGAAGCTTTGGCGACAACATGGGGAACGCCACCTTCTTTGACATTTAAAGTTGTGACGATACTTTCTTGAATATAGTTACCAATGGCAACAATTACGGTATCAAATTCAAATATCCCTGCTTCTTTGAGTGCAGCTGGTTCGGTAGAATCAAGTTGTAATGCATGTCCAACTATTTGTTCTGTCAAAGCATCTGCTACGCGCTTTTCGCTAATATCAGTTGCTAACACTTGATAACCAAATTTATGCAGTGTTGCACAAACAGAACGTCCAAAACGTCCTAATCCAATCACGGCAAATTGTTGATTATCTTTACGTAAGCTACGAAAAAAACCTAATGATGATAGATTCACGATTTTTACCTTGATGTATCCTGGCTATTTCGACAAGGAACTATTATTGGGCTATGTAACTAACTACATAAGTTTGTTAAAAAGAATTATTTTATCCATAAAGTCTTGTAACTGAACTTAGCCAACAAGTAGGTTTTCTTCTGGATAGCGAATATGGCTTTGACGTGGGTCGCCTAATATCGCGGACATTAATAGTAAAATACCAACGCGACCAATGTACATGGTGAGAATTAATATTAGCTTGGCGCCGGTTGTAACGATACCAGTAATACCAGTAGAAAGTCCAACGGTCGCAAAAGCGGAGACAACTTCAAACAAAATTTGAATGAAAGAAACTTCTGGGTCTGTCAAAGAAATAAATATTGTTGAAAAAATTACTGTAGCAATAGAACCAATTAGAACACCAACTGCTTTGAGAATTAAAGAGAATGCAATTCTACGTTCATACAACAATACTTCTTCTTTACCTTGTAAAATGGCTTTTGTACAGCTTGTTAATACGCGCAAAGTTGTTGTCTTTATACCTCCACCAGTACCACCCGGACTGGCGCCTATAAACATGAGCGCAATTGTAATAAAAAGACCTGCATTGGTCATTTTACCAACATCTATGGTGTTAAATCCAGCGGTTCTAGGTGTAACAGACTGAAACCAAGCAAGTAAAAATTTATCACCAAGATTAAAGCTAGCAAAAGTCTGTGGATTTCTTATTTCCACTATGAAGAAGGCAAGTGTACCAAGAAAAAGTAAAATTATTGTTGTAGTGGTTGCAACTTTGAAATCTAGTGATAATACTAATTTTATTTGCCTTTTCTTGATTGTGTCGCGTACCCACATGTAAGTTTCCAAAATAACCTGGTATCCAATGCCACCAAAGATAATCAAACCAGTAATTGTAAAAACTACTAATGGTGATGTTTGATACCCTATCAAGTTATCTTTAAACAAACTAAATCCAGCATTGTTCCATGCATTTATACTATGAAATATTGCTAGCCAGAGTCCTTGATTCCATCCATACTTTGGTACAAATGCAACTAGTAGTAAAAAGATTCCAGTGATTTCAAAAATGAGCGTCGTGGCAATAATCGAACGAATGATTTGGTTACTACCACTCATCCCCGGTCGGTCTAATGATTGTTGAATGGCTATTTTCTGACGCAGGTTAAACTTTTGACCAATCAGCAAAATTAAGAATGTGGTTGTGGTCATATAGCCTAAACCGCCAATTTGTGCCAGTAAAGCAATAAAAAACTGACCCCAAAATGAGAAGTGTGTTCCTACGTCTACCACTGATAAACCCGTAACACACACAGCGGAAGTAGAGGTAAACAAAGCTACTATTGGGTCGCCCCATGCACCACTACTGGTAGAAAAAGGCATCATTAACAAAATGGTGCCTATCCCGATAACGGCTAAAAAGCCTAGACAAATTGTACGAGAGACGGTCATATGTAGGTAAAAAATTTAACAATCCCAAGCCTTATTGGTAGGGTGTACCGACTTGGGAGCAAAAAAATACCCTAATTAAAATCAAATCACACATGATAGCCTACTTAAATATGTGTGACTAATCTTTCTGTCTTGTCTTAGCACTGCTTGACTTATGAGCGCAACACTTAGAGAGCAAATTCAGCAATTCTACGATGCTTCCTCTGGTTTATGGGAGGAAATTTGGGGCGAACACATGCACCACGGTTATTACGGCGCCGATGGTACAGAGAAAAAAGAACGTCGTCAGGCACAAATCGATTTAATTGAGGAGGTATTGCGATGGGCACAAGTTGAACAAGCTGATAATATTCTAGACGTTGGTTGTGGGATAGGTGGTAGTTCGCTGTACCTAGCTGGCAAATATAATGCTAGCGCAACAGGAATTACTCTAAGTCCAGTGCAAGCGACAAGGGCAAAACAACGTGCGGCAGAGTTTGGTTTCAGTAACAGAACAAATTTTCAAGTAGCAGATGCGTTAAATATGCCGTTTGCCGATAACTCGTTTGATTTGATTTGGTCATTGGAAAGCGGCGAACATATGCCTGATAAAGTCAAGTTTCTACAAGAATGCTACCGCGTATTAAAACCGGGTGGAACGATGATTGTAGTTACATGGTGTCACCGTCCGCTAGATACACCCCTGACTTCAGAAGAACAGAAGCATTTAGAAGAAATTTACCGCGTTTACTGTCTACCCTACGTAATTTCTTTACCTCAATACGAAGAAATTGCACGTCAGTTACCTTTGCAGAACCTTCGTACTGCTGATTGGTCTACTGCTGTGGCGCCATTTTGGAATATCGTTATAGATTCTGCTTTTAATTTGCAAGCGTTATGGGGTCTACTGCGGTCGGGTTGGACGACTATTCAAGGCGCCTTATCGTTGGGTTTGATGCAGCGTGGTTATGAAACTGGTTTAATTCGATTTGGACTACTCTGTGGCAAAAAATAAATCGTAAGGTGCGTGACGCCACCTAATGATTGCTTCGTTTAAAAATTGTTGTAGCGTCACGCACCCTACCTCCTAACTTTAATTATGGCTCGCGTTTTTGGTGTTAAATCTCAGGGCAATTGGTTTTATTCGCTGTGGAAGTTCTCTCGTCCACACACTATTATTGGTACGACTTTAAGTGTAGTTGGTTTGTACTTGGTTGCTGTTGGAATTACAAATTCTAGTTTTTCTCCTCTAACTCCGCTTGGCGCCTGGGTTAGTTGCATTTGTGGGAATATCTATATTGTCGGGTTAAATCAGCTTGAAGATGTTGCCATAGACAAAATAAATAAACCGCATTTACCTTTGGCTGCAGGTGAGTTTTCTCAACGTACTGGACAATTTATTGTCGGGGTATGTGGTTTTTTGGCGTTAGCTGTTGCTTTTTTCCAAGGGCCATATTTATTTTGGATGGTCGCCATTAGTTTGACAATTGGTACTGCGTATTCTTTACCACCAATCCGTTTGAAACGCTACCCTTTTTGGGCTGCTTTATGTATTTTTTCGGTACGCGGTGCCATTGTTAATTTAGGGCTTTATTTACACTATAGCTGGGTATTTCAACAACGCTCTGGTATTCCAGCAGCAGTTTGGGCATTAACTTTATTTGTACTCGTGTTTACATTCGCCATTGCCATCTTTAAAGATATTCCTGATATGGAAGGCGATTTACAGTACAATATTACCACATTTACAATTCAAATTGGTAAAGAAGCTGTTTTTAAACTCGCGCGCTGGGTAATTACAGTTTGCTACGTGGGAATGATATTAGCTGGTTTATTTAGACTTGCTGATGTTAATGCGATTTTGCTTGTAATTTCGCACATTATTCTATTAGTCTGGATGTGGCGCCGTAGTAAGCGAGTAGACTTACAAGATAAAACTTCTATTGCGAGCTTTTACCAGTTTATTTGGAAGTTATTCTTTATCGAGTATCTAATTTTTCCAATAGCCTCATTGTTTGGTTAATCTTTTTGGTTAACCTTAAAATGTGGTTTGGTTGTTCTGAGTTGCCTCTATGTCAGCATCGTATATAAAACTATAGAACCAAACCAATGCTTTCAATAAGTAACCACATGCTACAACTTGCTTTGTTGCCCAAACGATAGGAAAATTACTGTAGTCGTCGTATTCTTTAATTTGAGGTTGGAATCGATGCCACTCGATTGCAACCCCAATTAAGTAAGCACACAAAGCGACCCATAACCAAATTGACATACTTGTCTAGCTCCTTTAACAACACTTAATATCTATAAGTACTTTTATTTGAATAATCGTCAACTTACCGAAGCACGAGATACACTTATTTCTTTTGATAGTGTTCATTACAATCAAGTTATGCATTAGTTTTGATATACTAGACAGGCGCCCCACCCATACCAATGGTATAGAATATGGAAATTCCTACAAACGGTAGTAATTTAGCTGCAACGCTGATTGTTTTTTTAAGTGTATGCCTTCTTATTTATTTTGCGGTTAAAACTTTAATTACATCGAACCGCTTTCAGAAAGGAGTTACTCTATACCAGCAGAAAGACTATAAAAATGCCGAGGCAGCATTTCGTCGAGTTATTGATATAAATTCGACTAACGATGTAGTTCATTTGCTCTTGGGTGACTGTTTGATGCAGCAGGATAGAGTAAGAGAAGCGATGACAGAATTTAAAGATGTAATTGAGCGCGCTCCTAAAAAGGTTGATGCCTATTTGCGTCTATCGAATGCTTTGATGCAGCAGGGTAATAAGACTGAAGCTGTCGCGAACCTAGAGAAAGCGCGCGACTTGTTCAAAGCGCAGCGTCAACAAGAGAAAGCAGAGCAAGTTGACAAGCTATTGCAAAACATTCAAAGTGTTCCTCAGTAAATCGGCGCCAGCATTAATATTGTTGATATGACCTGCACGTTGCATTACTTCAATTAGAGTATCTGCTAATTGATCGTACAGTATGTAGTCATGGGCGCCGATGGTTTTGGTGTGAATACCGCCAAACTGGCTTTTGAAGCGAGAAAACTTTGCATAAGGATGGCTAGGATTGTTTGTAAAACCGTAGAAATCGTAAAATTTGCAGCCTTTATTTTTTGCCCGTTGCATTGCTGTCCAATGCATTCCGTAAGGCGCCATCACTTCTGAATGTACTGAACGTCTACCACCATAAAGAAAAGTCGCGCGCTCACCAAAATACACAACAACGATAGCTGCTAAAGTTTCTCCCTGCCATTTGGCAAAACCGATTTCTGCCTTATCGGCTGCGAGTAAAGTTTGAGTCATATTGATAAAAAAACTGTAAGGTTCGCTAAAAAATTGCTGTCGCTGCACAGTTTCTGAAAAAACTTCGTAAAATAAAGGAATTGCCTGCGGGTTATTTGTAAACTCGGTTTCAACTCCATGTCTTTGACTCAGACGGATATTGTAACGTCCTTTCGGTTTCATTGCTGCCATAATTTCATCCAAACTAGGCTGCAAGTCAATTAATAGTGTTTCCGAAGGTATCAAATCTATAGGAGCGCGAACAAATTCAGAAAAATCTAATGGCTTTTGACTCCACAAAGGTTCGATTCGTAAACCAATAATTTGTAATGATGGCGCCAATCTTCCTACTTCTTTGACTAATAGTTTTAACCCTTGACTCAATAAATCTGCTGGTAAAATCGGACCACCAGGAGCTAATAACAGTCTAGCTTCGCTCGTATAGGGGTAATAGTAGAAAATACAGCCACCAACTAATTTATCACTAGTAAACAGACCGTAGCGAAAAGTTTTATACCCTTCTAATTCTTTAAAATCAGCCCAAGTACTAGACTGCATGAAGCATCCCCAAGCCAAAGTTTGAACAAGTTGATTCCACTGTTGATACTCTGTTTTATCTAATACACGCACGGTTAATGTTTGAGAGGTCTTTGGAACGCACGCACCGTAAGAATAAGTTGTAGTATTCATATCATTTACCCCGATTAAAATATTCGACTAACAGCATTAATATCCAAATAGCTCCACAGAAAGATAATATAAAGCCAAAAATTTGCACTCGACTAAAGCCAGTTGTCTTGTTTCGAGATTTATCTGGGTCGATTTGATTATTTATTTGAGGTAAAGATGTGCCCGTACTACCTTTACCGTAGCCAGAGTCTGGTGAAGAAAAGCCCGCGAAAAGAAGTACTACAGCCAAGCAAATAAATATCGTTGTCCCGAAATCCATTTTTTGAATCGGTTGATTTTTTGATTGAATAGAAGCTGTAAGTGTTTGGGTTTGTGTTTGTAAGTGAGTGCGCGCTTCTAATGCTTTTGCTAACCGTGATAAGTCGATGGCGCCTACAAGTTTTTGAGTATGACTCAGCCATTGTGTCGTCATTTGCTGAGTATGATTCATGTGCTGCACTGGTAGTAACTGGCTAGCTTCGGCACTATCACAAGCAGCACCTTGAATTACTTGTAGTGATAGAGGCAAAAGTGCAAGCCAAGTTTGACTAACTGTAAAGAGCGAAAGTGGATTTGTTGTCCCCTTTTGCGCTGTTCCTGTTTCTACAATGTCTAAGAAATCTATTTTTCCTATCTCGCGAGTATTTTTATTTGTATTAGAATTGAGCAAGTAATAGAACAACTGCGGACATTCCAAAGTATTGATTACTAAGTTATGACGGGATTGAGCAATGGCTGCATCGAATGTAAAAGCATCTAACAAGCGCTCCAAAGTTAAGTATTGTAAACCTTTGGGTAAACAAATCGCTTCAACTTCTGAACGAGTCACTGAAAAAGATGAACCGATAAAAAAGCCCCAAGTACCATGATGATGACGTACAAACGAGGGAATTTCTACTTGCAGCGGTTTTGTTTTCAACCCAGCAGCTAACATCGTTTGATACAGACACCAAAATCCACTTGCTGTAACTTGAGGAGATACACCGTTAACACTAACAGTACCATTCGGAATTAATACACGTTCAACCTGCTGATACCATTCATAGCTGTGAATCTTTGTATCATCTGCGGTTTTAGGGTAAGTAAAATCACAAATCACGACATGATAGTAGCTATCTGGTATCTGAGAAAGAAAATTAAAAGCTTCCTCAGTAATGACTTTCAAACGTGGACTTGTCAAACTGCTATCATTGAAGAGTTGAAAAACTGTCTTCGCTAGTTCCAAAACTTCTGAACTATAGTCTACCAAATCAACTTGACAGATTTGAGGGAAACGTAATACCTGTTTTGCAGCTAAACCATCACCACCACCACATATTAAAACCCGCAGTTGAGTATGGGGAAACCGTTGACTTGCTAAGGCGACAGTAGGAATGCACAAAAGCTCGTGGTAAACTGCTTCATCGGTTGTGTCAAACTGCAAATCCCCATTAATATAAAATGCTAAACCGTCATTTCGCTCGTTAACGAATAGAGATATTGCCATTTTTTGTACTCCTACCACCAAATATCATCATTAGTGTGCCTATAATCACTGCTGTTAGCGCTAGCATTGTTTTGAAGAATGGAAAATCTGAAGTCTTGTTAAGATTCTTTTCTAATTGCACTTTCAAAGACTCAGGTTTTACCTCTTGTGCTAAGTAAACATTCATCTCGTTCTGTGGTAAAGCTTCTAATTCCAAATTCCAACTATGTGCTTTATCCCAATAATCCCAAGTGATACGTGGATAAGAACCATCTTTATCAGTATAAGTACCGCGAGTTTGAAAATCGTAAAAGTATTCGCGCTCATAAGCTTTGAGTGCAGGGTAGGGTGTTTTTGCATCCTGCATCACTTGCCAAGCATCAGGGACTATATTTGTTGTGCTATTTTTTATACTACCTGCTAGCTGAACCTGGGGTTGAGAGATTTTCTTTGTAAAATACCAGCTAACTGGTTTTTTTGGTGTTGCAGGGTTATATTCTTTTTGCAAGTAATGCTCAGTTTGATTTGGGTAGTTGAGCAACCACTCTTGAGTTTGATACCCTGAAGAGTCTTTGTAAGTACCGTAGTCTTCAACCTGCCACTGCGTACCCTGATATTCTAATTTGTCACCTACCTGTAATTGTTCAAGTTGCGTATTTTGGGCAAGTAGCGGACTACTGCCGAAATTTATCATTAAAAATAATACTGTGAATAAAATTATACATGAAAATAATTTTGACTTTGAGTCAATACTCACTTTTTCAAGCACTCATCTCTCCTTATCGACTGTGCAAACGGAAGTTTATACTTACAATCAACTATATACATATACAATTTGGCTTCAGTGATTTTATGCAAAAGTTGTACAACTCGATAAAATTTATGCAAATCCCTACTGGCGCCTATAAAGCTTGTGATAATTTTCAGTACAGTAATTGAATCCAAAATCTCTTAACTCACGTATATAAGAATTAGACTCAATGAGAGATTTATCTTGCGTTGCGAGGGTTTGTAATATGCCATCATCGCTTTTGGATCGTTTGAACAAAGTATTTCATGCAACCTTGAATAGAGCAGGAGTAAAGGCGCAACGGATGAAAGCGGATGTAACGGATGATACGTAAGGTAAGCAGACACCCATTTACATAATTTAAAATTCGGCGTTGCTGAATCGAGGTATGAAGATGTAGAGACGCGAAATTTCGCGTCTCTACAAAGGTTTGAACGTAGCGCAAAATTGTCTTCATAAATTAAATCAGCAACGCCCAAAATTCTACATGCATAAACTAAAAAAGTCTCACCCATAAAAATAATGTAGGTCTATTTGACTAGATTACTTTTTTGAGGATGAGTAAAATGTTGCAAATAGTTGATTTTAGTTCGGTTTGTTTATTGGCTCAGAGTAGTTCAAACAGTAATGCCAGTGCTGGTGGCAGCGTAATAGGATTTATTGTTGGAATTGCAGGATATTTATTTGGTTCTTACTGTTTCTATCATATTTATAAGAAATTGGGAGAACCCAATGCTTGGTTTGCCTGGGTGCCAATCTTAAATAATTGGATAATGTATAAAGCTGGAGACCAGTCTCCTTGGTGGATTATTGGTCTTTTTATTCCAATTGTAAATTTCGTTGCTTTAGTGTTCTTGATTATTGCGTTTGTCAATATTCTCAAGAAGCTAGGAAAAAATCCCTGGATGCTTTTGTTGATGCTTATACCAATCGTCAACTTTTTCATCCTTTACAACTTTGCTTTTGGTTAACTTATTCAAACGTAGGGTGCGTCACTGCATCAACAATTTAAACCAAGCAAGAAAATAAAGTGCAGTGACGCACCATCAATTTTGTAGGTTGGGTGGAGGAACGGAACTAACGCACCATCAACGACCTAATTTTTCTAAGTATAAACCCTGTTGATAGGTATAAATTATTGTGTCAACATCATATTAATCTCATATTAGCTGCTTTCAGTATTAGACTGAAACACTTATCTTTAGGACAAGTGCAAAGTTACATACATATATTTTTTCAAAGGCGCCAGTCAACTGCCGCTATCTATTTGCACAAATATTTATACCTAGGATACTCATAATGTCAGGCAATGCATTAGACACTCTTCGCATAATTTTTCAAGACCAACCAGACCTTCTGAAAATTATTGAACTTGGTGATATAGAGTCAAGTAAATTAGTAGGCGCCTTCAGAGAAAACAATGAGTTATTCGCGGCGCCTATTAATTTATATGTAACTGGACGTACAGGCGCCGGAAAAACCTCTCTAGGAAATTGCCTGTTAGAAGAAGTAGAAATGAAATCTACAGGACACGTGGACTGTACCGACAGTGTAGGATATTTCAAGCTAGCTAGTAACCTTTGTTATTTTGACTTACCAGGTTCAGGTAGCAATGACAAATATGAGAATATAAATCGTGCTGTTTTATTAATGCCCCAAATTCAAGACGAAGATGAGGACATATTTATTAAAGAATTTAAACTCATTGATTACTCCAATAGTGAAAATCAAAAAACAGAAACTATAAAAGTTGAAGAATGGAAATCAGAGGATAAACAGAAGGAAGTACAGTCAGATATAATTCTTTATGTAATTGCACCTCATATGCAGTTCATTCGTCCAGACACAAAATATTTAAGCAAATTACTTAAAACTCAAAAAGCATCAAATAAAACTCAAGTTCTTTTTGCTATCAATATTTTCCGCAATGAACAAACAGGTGAAGTTAAACATACTTCACAGAATATAGAAGATGTCAAAAACATAATAACCAATTATTTTCGACAAATTTATCAAACAGATGAGAATCCTCCTATTTTTACTTTTGATGCTAAGACAGGTAGCGGTCTCAATGAAATTACAAGTTATATTTGTCAAATATTGCCTAAAGAGAAGCTAGGTAATATCCAGCAAGTTCTACGCGGCAATTTAAAAGAATTAGCTCAACAAGAGAGAATTATTCGTTATGAGAAGAATTTAATTCGCATTGCAAGCCGTTTAGCTACTTATAAAGTTGACCAAAAAGCTGGAAACCAAGATTTAATTAAAGTTGCAGCTTCAGCAGTTTGTACTTATGGAGTTGAAACTTTTAAAAATCAAGAGGAAATTGCTCAAATTCAAGCAGAACTCAGCCAAATCATTGAGAATGCAGCAACATTAGTAAAAGAAAGCCAAGCCAAAAATATAATAGTTCCAAAAAATATTACTGAACTTAAAGACATTATCACAGAACTTCCAATTATTAAAGATGAATTAGTCACGGATTATATTGAAATCAATGAAGTAAGGATTAAGAAGTTAAATGGCTTTAAAAAAGGCATCAATTTTATTACAAATTTATTGATTGGCAATGAAGTATTTGAAGAGAAATTAATTAATGAAACAGTCAGAAAACCCATAGAGAGGCTGGAAACTCGTTTTCTTGGCTACGAAAAAAAAGTTGTTGATACTATCGAAGTTGTTGTTGGACAAGTAGAAGAAGTAGTCGGCAAAAATTATCTCCAAGGTGGTTATCCAGTCATCAAGCTTATTTTGGCTTTAGGAAAAGGTGTCCGAACTTACTGTAGTAACTCCCAAAACAGTTTACAAGTTTGTATTAAAGACGCAGAAGTATATTATGAGCATAAGTTAGCCGATATCAAAGCTGAGATTGAAAAGTTTACTGATAACCCTTCGGCTCAAGACATAGAGCAAAAAATAATTGACATTCTAGAAAGAGAATTACTATAGTAAGTATATTTAATATAAGTTATGTTATTCAAGTTTAATCATCCATCTCTAGCAGCTATCCAAGCTAAATTTATTGTCGAGAGGCTTGCAAATTTTCCTACAAGTCTTGGTAACGTTAATATATTTATAACTGGTAGAACAGGAAGCGGTAAAACTACTTTCGGAAATTGTTTGAGCGGTATAGATTACTTGATGCCTTCTTCAGGTCATCAAGACTGTACTGATGAAATTAACCTGCTCAAGTTTTCTATCGGTCTAAACTATTTTGACCTCCCTGGAGTCTGTAGCGACGATAGGCTAGAAAATTATAATCGGGCTGCACTAGGTTTACAACAAGTAGAAGATTTTCCGATAGTTGATAGTTTAACCTTATCTCAATATCTTGAGAATGAGAGCAGCGAGAAAGAAAGCTTTAGTGTTAATGACTTTAGTAAACAATTTAAGCCTGATATAATTTTTTACTTAATTGCAGCAGATAAACAGTTTTTACGTGATGACTGTATTTATCTACAGGATTTGTTGAAACACTATAGCAAAATTATTTATGTATTGAATAAATTTAGCAATAAACAAGCCATTGAGAGTCAATCAGCGACATCTGAAAATATTACAGATATAGTCAGCAAAATTAACAAAGTCCACAATTCAGCTTTTGCAAAAGAAAATCAACCTAAAATAGTTCAAATTAATTGTTGGACAGGAGAAGGGATTACTGAGTTAATAATTTCTGCCAAACAAATGTTAGAGTTGGATAAAGCAAAGGTATTTGATGAATTGATTAATTACCAGAATGAAAAGGCGCCTGTTGAGTTTTCTAATCAAGTCAAACGAGAGATATTAAGACTAGTTGCACATGTAGCTTGCCAACAACCCATTAATGATAGTGATAATTTTTTATATGATGCTTGTAATCAACTTTGTAACTTTATTGCTACTGTGTTATACAAGTCAGAAGAAATTAGCAGTTGTATACAGGATGTAATTAACGCTCAAGTCAATACAGTGCTTCAAAAATGTATTATCAATCATTATGAGAAAGTAAAACAAAAGAAATCTAAACAAATGTATAAGTCTGTACCTATTTACAAGACTATCTCAGAAAAAGTTCCTGACTATAATAATCCAATTAAAGAAAAAAGAGAAGTTTGGGTTGATACCAGTAATGTGTTAAAAGGGATGAAAAATTATGTAAAATATGGTACATATGGAAAAAAGAAAAAAGTTTATGAAGTTGTTGGTTATCATACAAAAACTGTAACTCGACAAGTAATCGATAGATATAAAGAAGAGTATTCTCACACCGAGTATTGGGAAGAAGAGACCGGAGAAGTTAGAGTTATAGGTACTAGCTATAATTATTATGGATATATTGCAGTTTCTTTGTTACTTACACTTGCTCATGTGATGTCTTCTAATATCATGGATGATATTGAAAAGTTTCAATATTATTATGAATCATTGTATAGAACAATTTCAAATCAAATAAAAAAGCTACCAACTTTCCCTGCTGAACCACAGGAAGAAGAAGTTTTAAAGATTTTAGAAACTGAAGTTGATAAACTATTTCAGGGAGCGTTCCAACTATAGTATCAGTTGATTAGTATACATCGAGCAAAAATTGTTTAACTTTCTTCCATAGAACTTTGTTGTTCTATATCAATTTCTAAATCAAGAGCAAATAAAAGAGCTTGCTTGATATCAAGCATTGTTTCTTCTGGTAGCTCTCCTAATTTACGCTCCAATCTTGCTTTTGGTGTAGAACTCAAACCTTGAACGTTAGCTACAGAACCTTGTATGAGAAACGGAAGTCTTGGTAGTTCGACTTCGTACAAACTTCCTCTATTTTGGGTTGTCACTGGAACATAAATAACTAAAGCTCTTGGTGGATTAGAGTCATAACGAGATACAATCACAACGGGACGCATCTTAGCTGTTAATCCTAAGTCAGCAAGCCATACTTCACCGGGTTTAGGGTTCATCTAAAATATCCAACACTTCCTGCTCTACAGTACGACTTCGTAAAATATCAAATACATCACGATCTGCTAACTCAATAATTTCAGCAATAGATTGTCGCACCTGTTCGGCAACGTCTGGTTCCCATTGACGCAACTTGACCTGTAATTTTTCGATTAAGGCATCCATAATTTAGCCTACATTATTTAGCTAATTTTATATAAGTATAGCATCTTATGAATACAGTTGTAATTTTCTAGTACCTTACCTATTTAGTAAGGTTTTATGGCTGTGCTATTACATGTAACATTATTTACTATCTACATAAATATTGTCATTAATTTTAGCTGCTGGTATGATTTATTTCCTTATCTTTGTGGACAACAGCAATTCTGTAACCAAGTGCATCTAGAAACTCAATCAAAGTTAATATTTCTTCGCCACCAGTTTTAGCAAGAATTTTATCCAGTTTTTCGTGGTATTGCTGTGCTGACAAAGAATAATCACCTAACTGCTTAGGTGCCTCGACTACTTTTTCTAATGCAGAACGTAAAATATTAGGGTTGTAACCATCTTCATCTCTGGCGCCTAAAGCAATTCTGTAACCAAGTGCATCTAAAAACTCAATTAAAGTAAATATTTCTTCACGGTAACTACTACTTGCTGGCGCCTTTGCTTCTTTCATACTCTCTCTGTGTACTCTGTGCCTCTGTGGTAAAAATGAGTACCTGTATTCTTGTGCAGGCAGGGGTGCCTGCTCCACAAGTCAGTATTATTCTTACTTAGCTTGCTTTTTTGGCTTTCCTTAATGAAAATCAAACTATTTACCTGTTAATCTCAGCTAAAAATAAGTTCAGTAACAACACCCAATTTGTATTTATCGCTATGTCTCAACCAACGATAGAATCAATTCTTCAAGAAAAGCGTTTATTCCAACCGAGTGCGGAGTTTTCGCAAGCTGCACATATTAAAAGTTTGGAAGATTACCAAAATCTGTACGATAAGGCAAAAGCTGACCCAGAGAAGTTTTGGGCGGAATTGGCGGAAAAAGAATTACACTGGTTTCAAAAGTGGGATACTGTACTTGATTGGCAACCACCGTTTGCAAAGTGGTTTGTAAATGGAAAGATTAATATTTCTTACAATTGTCTTGACAGACACTTAACTACTTGGCGTAAAAATAAAGCTGCGATTATTTGGGAGGGTGAACCAGGTGACTCACGTACTCTCACTTATGCACAGCTACATCGTGAGGTTTGTCAGTTTGCGAATGTTCTTAAAAGCTTAGGCGCCAAGAAAGGTGACAGAATTGGGATTTACATGCCCATGATACCCGAAGCGGCGATTGCAATGCTCGCTTGCGCGCGTATCGGCGCCCCTCATAGCGTTGTTTTTGGTGGTTTTAGTGCGGAAGCTTTGCGTGATAGACTTAACGACGCACAAGCAAAAATAGTAATTACTGCTGATGGTGGTTGGCGTAAAGATACAGTTGTTGCCCTTAAAGACCAAGTTGATAAAGCTTTAGATAACGCCGCCTGTCCAAGTGTAGAAAATGTACTCGTAGTTAAGCGCACTGCTCAAGATGTTAACATGGCGCCTAACCGTGACCATTGGTGGCATGAATTACAAAAAGATGCTTCTGCTGACTGTCCTGCTGAACCAATGGACAGTGAAGATATGTTGTTTGTTTTATACACTTCTGGAAGTACAGGAAAACCGAAAGGAGTTGTGCATACCACTGGTGGATATAACCTATATACCCACATGACCACTAAATGGATATTTGATTTGCAAGATACCGATGTATATTGGTGTACTGCTGACGTAGGTTGGATTACTGGGCATAGCTATATCGTCTACGGTCCACTTTCCAATGGCGCAACAACAGTAATGTATGAAGGGGCACCGCGTGCTTCTAACCCTGGTTGTTTTTGGGATGTCATTGAAAAATACGGTGTCAATATTTTTTACACGGCGCCAACTGCAATTCGCGCGTTTATTAAAATGGGTGAACAGCACCCCAACGCGCGTAATATGTCATCGCTAAGATTATTGGGTACTGTCGGCGAACCAATTAACCCCGAAGCTTGGATGTGGTATCACAAAGTTATTGGTGGAGAACGTTGCCCAATTGTAGACACTTGGTGGCAAACTGAAACAGGCGGTATTATGATTACTCCCCTACCAGGCGCCATTTCCACAAAACCTGGTTCCGCAACTCTTCCTTTCCCAGGCATTCTTGCTGATATTGTCGATTTAGAAGGTAACTCTGTACCAGACAACGAAGGTGGTTATCTTGCCGTCCGTTATCCTTGGCCAGGTATGATGCGTACAGTATACGGTGACCCAGACCGCTTCCGGCGTACCTACTGGGAACACATTCCTCCTACTAATGGTAAATACACATATTTTGCAGGTGACGGCGCCAGACGTGACGAAGATGGTTACTTCTGGGTCATGGGTCGCGTTGACGACGTGTTAAATGTATCAGGACACCGCCTAGGTACAATGGAAGTCGAATCAGCTTTAGTTTCCCACCCAGCCGTAGCAGAAGCCGCTGTTGTTGGTAAGCCTGATGAATTAAAAGGCGAAGAAGTAGTAGCTTTTGTAACCTTAGAAGGAACTTATCAAGGCAGCGAAGCACTAATTAAAGAACTTAAACAACACGTAGTTAAAGAAATAGGCGCCATCGCACGACCAGGTGAAATTCGTTTTACCGATGCTTTACCAAAAACTCGTTCCGGTAAAATTATGCGGCGCCTATTAAGAAATTTAGCCGCAGGTCAAGAAGTTTCAGGTGACACTTCAACACTCGAAGATAGAAGCGTTCTTGATAAATTGCGTGAAGGCGCCTAGGATTTTGGATTAGTAGGTTGTGGGGTGGGCATCCTTGCCTACCCTTTATTATAATAAAATTTTACTAATCAGGGTTATATTGTAAATGAGAGACGCACTTGGACAAAGGGGAGAAGCATTGTTCATAACATTGATAACTAGATTTTACTCTAGTAATGAGCCACTCTTCAAAGTGCAGTTTTTAGGTGATAAATGGCAATATATTGATTTTTTTGTTGAGTTAATTGGGGCTGTGAATGTTATCCCATACTTTTTTGTGCAAGTCGAAAAAATCGTCTCTGCCGTTAATAATTGGTACGATAGTCGTTCCGCCGCTAAACTATAATTGGTTGTCGAGAGGCGCTGCATCGTTTAAAGCGTTTCTACATAATTAATATTCATGAACGAGGTGATTATGTCCGCCAACTCTGAGCCTGTAATCTCAGAAAATGTAGCAAGAGCAAGAAAAGCTCTCCAAAGAGTTAGAAGCTTAAGAAATCTGTACTAAGTAAGGGTATAGATGGCATCTACGAGCATTTTAAGGATGTTGACGGTGATTGGCTCGAAAATTGGACAGAAGATGCCGAAGATATAGTAGTAGATGAAGTTACGTATAGTACTGTCGTACAAAGCACACAGCAACATTAAAGATAAGAATTTACCAAAAACCCGTTCCGGTAAAATTATGCGGCGCCTAGTGGTCTGTGTCATTAGTTCTGGTAGGTTAGGCGTCTCGCCTGACCGGACGCACAGGCGAGATGCCTATGCTACAACGCCCCAAAATTAATGACATGAACTGGTATTGGTCTGTGTCAATAGTTTTGGTGTGTAGAGACGCGAAATTTCGCGTCTCTACATAATCGTGATATTTACCCAACGCCCCAAAACTAATGACACGAACTAGTATACTGTTTTTGACCGTTAAATGGGGTGTAATTTACTCTGTAAGAGCCGCATCAAAAACCTCCTGCGCGGTGAAGTTGAGGTTAGGAAAGGAGGGAGAGACAATCACATCATTCCCACGAAACATTCTTTTTACATATTCTCCATCAACAAGTTCGCAGACAAAAATTGTAGGTTGTTTGGGGTTGCCTATAAATTCTCTTCCCCCTAACGCGGCATAATCTACAATCCAATACTCAGGGATGCCAATGATTTCATAGTCAGCAAACTTTTTGTGGTAATCGTCACGCCAATTGGTACTTACAATCTCAACTACTAGCGGTATAGATGCACCATCCATAACGGTTGATTCTTTTTTCCATAGCGGTTCATTGACAAGATTTTTACGATTTAGCAGCAAAATATCAGGGGAATAACCTGATTCGTTTTCAGGTGGCTTGACTAGCGCAGTTTTGGGCAAGAAGTACGGCAATTTTAACCGCTTGTATTCGGGTACAACCTCCTCAACCAAAAATCCTACAACTCCTTCGTGACCTCCAACGGGCTGGGACATTTCAACAATCACTCCATCATGTAATTCATAACGCGGGAATTCAGGGCGCCACGCGGTAAATTCTTCAAAGGTTACTAGTTTAGGTAAAATTTGTGTCATAAAAGTTACATTTTATTTTTTGAGGAATAGTCAAGCATTTTTCGCGGTTGCTACCATATCCCGCCAAGCTTCCACCTTTATTATGTAGTAAGTATTAATGAACGAGGTGATTATTTTCGCCGAATTTGAGCCTGTGATTTCGGAAAATGTAGCAAGACTAAGGGAAGCTCTCAAAAGAGCTAGAAGTTTAAGACAAAGCTTAAGAATGAGTAGTGTAGATGGCATTTACGAGCATGTTGAGGATGTTGACGGTGACTGGCTCGAAAATTGGACAGATGAAGATATACTATTAACAGATGAAGCTGCGTCTGATAATACTTCAATAATTAAGCATGAGTGAGATTTTGAGTATTCAGAGTTTCTATCTCGCACCTGTATATACTCGTTCTTATAAGCGCTAACTTTCTCACCTTCTAAATACTCTTCGGGAGAAATATACTCTTGGCGCCTGTCTGTAACCATAATGCAGTGGTACGGGCGAAAACTTCCAGCTTTTATTCTAAGCTACAATACAGCTATTCTCCAAGCTAGACTCAAACAAGTTATGATTGCTCAAATAATGGTTCAACCTTCATCATGGGTAGAATCTGGAATCCAAATCAGTAAAGTCAGAAATTTACATTTGTTTAAATTTACCTCAGAATTACAATCTCGACTCGAAGAACTTTCTGAAAGTAAAAAAGCTGGGATGCTGACAGAAGAACAAGAAGCCGAATTAGCAGGAATATTGGAACTAGACAGAATTTTTACCTTGCTCAACGCTAGAATTATTGCCGAGTCATGACGATTAATGACGCAACTAGAAAATTAGTCAGAGAAAGGGCAAATTATCTTTGTGAATACTGCCATTCGTTAGAAGAAGCAAGCGCGGCTCTTTTTGCAATTGACCATATTGTTCCTCAGTCTCTTCCTGGTTCATCAGACTAACCCGATAATTTAGCCTTGGCATGTCAACGTTGTAATGGGTATCGCTATAACTTTACAACTGGCATTGACCCTGAAACCAAGAATAAAATTGCGCTTTTCAATCCTCGTCAGGAAAATTGGTCAGATCATTTTATTTGGTCAGCAGACGGTTTAACAATTATCGGCACTACTCCAGTAGGACGAGCTACTTGCAATCGCTTAGACCTTAACGATGAACGGCACAATGAAGGTTCTATTGTAAAAGCACGTCGGCTTTGGATTAAAGGTGGTTGGCATCCACCTCTAGAAGATCCATGACAAGAAGGCGCCTAAATCAATCTAAACATAGAAAAATTACTGTCTCTATATCAAAGTATATTTACTTACAGGTTTCCAAAATTGAAACTATATATAATGTAATTTTAAATACCCTCATTCTCCCTATATGATTACAGTAATATCTGTAAAGATAACTAGATAAAGCACAAATAGCAGGATTTTAACTGCATCATTCCGTTTGCTTAAGCCTTGGTTTGCAGGTTTCGGTCGTTTTCTGCTGCTTAATTGCATAAGTACTCAGGCGCCAGAAATAAGTGTAATTGCGGTGTGAAATAATTACTGTGGGGAGAGCCTAATCAGTTATGAGTAAAGAAAAAAAGCAATATTGGAACATGCGAGTTTTTACTCATCGTACCTTTGCTGTATTTGTCAGCGCGCTGTTACTGTCTGATGTGGGGATAGCTGCTGGACGCTACGAGGTGAAAATCGCGCAGCAGCAACCCCAATCACAGGAGGCAACCCGCGCGGCAGCAGAACAATCATTTAATGAGGGAATTAAACTATATAAGGAAGGAACAGCGGAATCTTTACGCTCCAGCATTGGGAAATTTGAAGAAGCGCTGAAACTGTACCGACAAATAGAGAAGAAAGATGGAGAAGCCGTTGCCCTATTTATTATCGGGCGTGTTTACGACGATTTAACAGAAACACTGAAGGCACTTGAATACTACAACCAAGCTTTACTCTTATTTCGTATAGTTGGCGATAAAGTGGGGGAAGCTAGTACTGTAAATAATATTGGTTTAGTATACAACGTTTTAGGAGAAAACAAGAAAGCACTTGAATACTACAACCAAGCTCTACCTTTATTTCGTGCAGTGGGTAACAGAGGTGGAGAAGCGAAAGTTCTAAATAATATTGCTTTACTCTACAACACTTTAGGAAAAAACCAGAAGGCACTTGAATACTATAACCAAGCATTACCTTTATTTCGTGCCGTTAACAACAGGCGTGAAGAAGGGAATACCCTAAATAATATTGGTCAAGTCTATTCAGATTTGGGAGAACAGCAGCAAGCACTAGCATACTTTAACCAAGCCTTACCTTTACTTCGTGTAGTCGGCGACAAGGTTGTGGAAGCTGCTATCCTTAGTAATATTGGTTTAGTGTACTCAAAATTAGGAAAAAACCAGAAAGCACTCGAATACTACAACCAAGCATTTCTTTTACGTCGTGCAGTTGGTGACAGGCTTGGAGAAGCCGCTACCTTAATTAATACTGGTGGAGTATACGATAATTCAGGAGAAAAGCAGAAAGCTCTCGAATACTACAACCAAGCATTATCTTTAAATCGTGCGGTGGGAAACAAGAGTGGACAAGCTGTTACTCTGACTAGTATTGGTTCAGTGTACTCAGATTTAGGAGAAAAGCAGAAAGCTCTCGAATACTATAACCAAGCATTATCTTTAAACCGTGTCGTGGGAGATAGGTTTGGAGAAGCCACTACCCTTAATAATATTGGTATTGTATACTCAGATTTAAGAGAAAACCATAAAGCTCTCTCATATTTTAACCAAGCTTTGCCTTTACGTCGTGCGGTGGGAAACAGGGTTGGAGAAGCCACTACCCTAAATAACATTGGTATTGTCTACTCAGATTTAGGAGAAAAGCAAAAAGCACTATCATACTATAATCAAGCTTTGCCTTTACATCGTGCAGTCAGCAACACGGGTGGTGAAGCTGTTACCCTAAATAATATTTGTATTATTTACTCAGACTTGGGAGAAAAGCAGAAAGCACTATTATACTGCAACCAAGCCTTACCTTTATTTCGTGCAATCGGCGATAGGAGTAATGAAGCTAATACCCTAAGAAATCTAGCCATATTTGAGCGAAAACAAGGTAACTTACAAGCATCCCTGAAACAAGTCGAAACCGCCATCCAAATTATTGAAGATTTACGTAAAACATATACAAACAAAGACCTGCAAAGCACCTATTTTGCCTCAGTGCAGGATTATTACCAGTTTAAAATCGACCTGTTGATGCAACTCCATAAAAAAGACCCATCAAAAGGATATGATGCCGTCGCATTAAATACAAGTGAGCGAGCGCGCGCTAGAGGACTTGTAGAACTATTAGCTGAAGCAGGAGCAAATATTCGCAAGGGTGTTGACCCCAAACTACTTGCGACTGAGCAGCTTTTACTCGATAAAATCAACGCTATTCAAAAACAAATCCAAGAACAACCAGCAACCAATAATGAAACTAGAATCGAAAGGCTCAAGAAAGAAAGCGAAAATCTCCTTACTCAATACCGCGAACTGCAAACTAAAATCCTTACCACCAGTCCAGAATATGCCGCAATTCAGTATCCAGAACCTTTAGAGTTAAAGCAAATTCAGCAACAACTCGATAAAGACACTGTATTACTGCAATATTCCTTGGGTAAAGACCGTAGTTATGTTTGGGCAGTCACACCCAATTCTCTCCAAGCTTACGAACTCCCTGGAGAAAAACAAATCGAAGACGCTGCAAACAACTTCCGAGATGTCATGCTTTCCGGCGCCACTCCTTTCGGCAAAAATAATCCTGATGCAATAAATAAGCCTGCTTCTCAACTTACTCAAATTATTTTCGCACCCCTCGCTAATAAATTAGAGAAAAAGCGGTTACTAATTGTCGCTGATGGAGTTCTGCAAAACATACCCTTTGCCGCATTAGCTGACCCATCTATCAACACGCAAAACCCATCCGTTACATCCGTTACATCCGTTGCCTACCAGCCCCTTCTAGTCAACCACGAAATCGTCAATCTGCCCTCTATTACAGCTATAGCTACCCACCGAAAACTAAACAAACGCCAACTTGCACCCAAAACCCTTGCAGTACTTGCCGACCCAGTATTTGGCGCCAACGATGAGCGAGTCACTGGTAAACCGGATTCTTTGGGTAAAGAACTTATCTTAGATTCTAGCTTGCGACGCACGATGAAAAATCTCAAGCGTAACGGATTATCGCGTTTACCAGGTACACGCAAGGAAGCCGAAGCGATTCTCAAACTTGTACCACCGTCCCAAAGTCTACATGTATATGACTTCGATGCCAACTACAACTTCGCAACCAACCCAGAACTAAAACAATATCGCTTCTTGCTATTCGCTACCCACGGTATTGTTGATACTATCAACCCTGAATTCTCAGGAATTGCCCTTACGCAAATCGATAAACAAGGTAAGGCAGTTGAAAAAGGTTATTTACGCTTAGGTGATATTTTCAACTTAGATTTAGGCGCCGAGTTAGTAGTTTTGAGTGCGTGCGAAACGGGTTTGGGTAAAAATGTCAAAGGTGAAGGGTTAATGGGGTTGACAAGAGGATTAATGTATGCTGGTTCCAAGCGGGCTGTTGTGTCTTTATGGCAAGTTGATGATAATGGCACATCGCAATTAATGCCGTTATTTTATAAAACAGTATTAGCTGGTAAATCTCCAACGGTCGCTTTGCGAGAAGCACAACTAAAGCTTTGGCAACAAAAAGAATGGCAAAATCCTTATTATTGGGCGCCTTTCACATTACAAGGCGAGTGGAGATAAGAAGAATGTATAAGTGAATATAAAGAAAGAAGAAAGATTCTCTGTTAACTTAATTATTTGCGATACTTCCAAGTTCTACCCCAAGGAGGAATACCAATCTTTTTCCAAAAAGCCTTTGCTAGTCTCTCATTAATTTCATCATATAATTTTTCATTTTCGACATCACGGTCTACATAATTATATATCCCATCTGTGCCAACTTCCAAGGCATACCATTTTCCTTGTTTATCTTTTAAAAGGTCAACGGCGCCGAAACTATCATATAAACCCGTTGATATCAAAGCCATTTTGGCTACTTCTTGTGCTTCTCTTTCAGGACTTTTGTCATATACATATGCTGCACCGTTTGCATGGGATACCCAAGGAGATTTTATATTTTTATCTTTGAATCTCCTAGCATTAAAACCAAATATTTCACCGTCTACACAGTATAATCTATATACTTCAGGTATTTCTGATTCAACAAACTCTTGGATAAGAAATGGCTTTTCCCAATTCTTAGGTATTTGGCTTACATCATTAAGAAATCGATGGTTTATTCCGCCACATCCTGTTGGATATTTTAGTATCCACTGGATTTGAGGGTATTCTGATAGAATTAATTCAATATCTTTTTCATTATGAGCAATGAAAGTTTTAGGTCGGTTAACATTATAAGCATTAAATCTTTCTTCAATTGCTCTCTTATCGGATGCTATTTTTATTGACTGGATAGGGATAAAACTATTTATATCATTAGCTTGTTCTTTTTCAAGAGCTAAGATATAACTTATATCTCCAAAATTATCTGTTACATCTACCCATAATGATTCTGAAAGTATATTAGCTAACTTTTCAAATGCCCATTTACCGCCTCCCTGATTTACTATTGTGGGTATCATGTTTTTAGATCACCTCTTATTTAAAGTTTTTTATCTGTTGGGTTTTCCTACGGAACACTACGTGAACGCAAAGCCTCCACCCAACCTACGGATGCTTTTATTTCTTCATATCAGAATCATCAACTTTAGCTAATACCACATCTTCGTAAATATCAGCTATTTTGCACCGAAAATTAACACTTGTAAGCTCGATTTCTTCGCCTTCTGCAAAAGAATATAGTTCCCAACGCCCTTTTTCATTACGACGGAAGATATCAATATTCATTGTGTCTTGAGAAACCAGCACATATTCTTGTAAAGAAGGAGAATGACGGTAATCTTTAAATTTTGTACCTCTATCTTTTGCCTCAGTACCATCTGATAATACTTCAATAATTAAGCAACAATAAGATTTAGAGTATTCAGAGTCCGTGTCTCGCGCGTTACAAGTTACCATTACATCTGGGTAGTAGTAACAGTTTCTTGTATGTATTTGCACCTTCATACGTGACATATATACCCGACAATTGCTACCCCGTAGATGATTACGCAGTAGCATAGACAAGTTTCCCATAATGGTGACATGGGCATCGCTTGCTCCATCCATTGCGTAAACTTTACCATCTACATACTCGTGCTTTATTTCCCTAATCTTCTCGTCTTCCAAATATTCTTCTGGAGAAATATAGCCTTGGCGCCTGTTTGTAGCCATAATGCAATGGTACTAATGAAAACTTCCAGCTTTTATTTTAAAACCATTTTAGTAGGTTATATCTCAATAATTCTTTCTTTGTGTCCTTTGTGCCTACCCTGCGGGAAATCCTGCGGATTATGTGGTTCATTTCTCTTCCCTCTGTGGTAAAGAGAAATACATTACTGCACAGGCGAGACGCCTATGCTACAACTGCCAAAATTACTAGCGAAGTGGCATAAGTGAAGCTCAAACAAGGCGAGAATAAAACTATGATAGGGAAAAACCCGTAAATCAATTGCGTGTTATGAAGCTTAAGAGCCTTATTATATCAGCACTTGTACCTTTTTACTGTGTGATTCCTAGTATTATAAGTGTGATTACACCATCACAGGTACTTGCCCAATTCTCAGAACGTGAAAAAGCTGAGAGGACAGAACTTGTTCAAAAAGCTAATTCCCAGTTAGGTCAACGTGACTTTACTGGCGCCGAAGTTTCTTCACGGGAGTTGGTGAAAAAATTTCCCAAGGATGCTTTTGCTCATTTTTTCCTTGGCAATGTGTTACTTCAACAGGATAAATTAGAAGACGCGCTGGCTTCGTTTCAACAGGCTATTAAACTTAATCAGCGCTATGCCCTCGCTTATAATGGTAGCGGACTAGCATATGCGAATCAAGAACGATGGGATGATGCCTTGGCACAATTTCGTAAAGCGTTGGAGATTAATCCCCAATATGCTGATGCGCTGATGTATATGGGGCAAGTACAACTTCAACTCAATAAGCGTGATGAAGGAGTCGCTTCGCTGAATAAAGCTTTGAGTATATTCAAATCACAAAATCGTAATGACCGAGTTAACCGTATTGAGGGTTTGTTGAGAAAAATTAAACAGTCTGATGACCCTAGTGTGTCTTGATATTCTATGCACAGGCAGGGATGCCTGTGCTACAAGAAGGGGATTTTAATTTGTTTGGTTAGGCGCCATTTCTGGTGTAGGGATGGTTTCGGGAGTTGTAATGATATTTGGCAAAACTTCGGGTGACTCGGTAGATGTAGGAGTGGGTTGTTCGGTTTTTACTGCTTCGGGTTGTTGAGTTGGTGGTTTGGGAGATTTAACTGGTAATGGTGCGGTAGTAGTAGGAAATATAGGAGGTTTGGTGACTACGCGCGGTGTTGGGATGGATATGAGTTTTGGTTTGGAAAGCGGTAAAGGTGATTGAATTTCTCGATACGGTGCCTTTGGTATATCTTCTGTTGGTTGTTGGGGTAAAATTGCTATACCTTTTATGGCTATTTCCTGTAATGTTTTGCCTCCGTTGTCGGTAACTGGTAATCTGGCAAGGTGTTCACCGATTTCTACTGGTGTAAACACAATCGAAATATCGCAGCTTTGGTTAGGTGGTATGACGCTGGCACAGCTTGTGTTACTAATTTCAAAATCTGCTTGATTACCAGTTCTTTCAATTTCGGCTATTCGCATCGACATTGAACTATCGTTTGTAATTGTGATAGTTTTGCTTTTACTTTCAGTATTGATTCGCTGTTTGCCAAAATTTAGATTGTGCTTGCTGATGGAAAGCGCTGAGACGTTTTGAAGTTTCTCTGGTTGGTTATCGGCGCCACTTGGTGCAGGTGATGTAATTAAATGTGATACAACATACCAAGCTAGTAATCCAGCTAAGGCTGTACACAATAGTGGAATTAAGGCAACAGCTAAAAATTGTAATTTGGTGCTGGTTGAAGTGCGGCTAACTCGATATTGTGTGATTTCTGTTTGTGGTTCAGATGGGGGAATTTTGATCAGGTTAATATTAGTACGTGTAGCTGCAACCGCCTTTTCTAAACCGAGTGAAGAACGAATTTGCAGTGCTTTTGTTAAGTATTCGCGCGCTTCTACGGATGTATCTTCAAAACACAATGCCATGCTACCTAACTGATGCAGCATCCAAGCTTCGTTCTGTTTATCGTTCAAAGCAATAGCAGCTCCAAGACCGTATTCTAACACCCGGCGCCCCAATCCCCAGCGCTTACTCATAACTAAATTTTTTTCAACCGCTTTTACTAAACGCAAAATACTTTCCCAACGTTCAGTTGTCTTCGCCCATGCGAGAATTGGTATTAAAGCATTAGAAAGGCTACTCTCCTGATTTGACCAAATCATAAATTCGGATAGCGCGCGTTCATAAAACGAAGTTAAATTTAACTCTTGATGTAAAGCTGACACGATAACTTCATTAAGAGAGTATCGGTCAAATTCAGTATCAACTAAGTTCCAATTTAACAAACCTTTTAGTACTTCTGATGTGTCACTAACTTCGCTTAAAGCTTCGATTTGCACTTCTGATAACCCAATCCCATTAACTGTTGCTAACACTGCTAAAATTTTTCGGTGTGGTAGCGGTAGCGCTTCTAGAATTTGCTGAACTAACTGTTGAACTAGCTGTTGGCTGGTTATTGCAGTTTGTAACTTTAATACTAACTTACTCAACGTACATATATTATTGTTGATGCAATTTACAGCAAGCTGCATCATATACGGATGTCCAGAAAGTTTTCCAGCCAGTGCTTCAACTGTTATTTGCTCTTCCTCACTAATTAAGTGATTTAATTTTTGCGTTATAAAAGCTACTGACTCGCGCGTTGATAAACCTAATAGTTGTTCTGATAATTGTCCAGGGGCGCCTTCAAACAGCTTTTGTCTTGATGATGCTATGATAAAGCAGCTATCGGGAAGTATCGATTGCAACTGCTTAATATCTTCTGATGATAGTTGTGTGTCATCTATAAACACCAAAAGCTTTTTCTCGTGGAGACACCGAAGAATTTCTGAATGCGTTGGCTTGTATGTGGTGTTGCAAAAGCAGAAAATATCAAATAGGTGTTGCAGTAAGTCTTGTAAATTATCTTTAGCAGTCAGCCAAACTGCCCCGTCGGGAAAAACTCCATTTTTTTTGTTAATGTACTTTGGGGTAAAGTTGAGTAGATGTCGCATTAATGCTGACGAACCAAACCCACAGGAACCATAAAACTCGATATTTTGCTTTGCTTCAATTGATGCAAGCGCAGTTTTGATCTGCGGTAAGCGTCCAATTAAATTGGGAAAAGGATGAGGTAGTACTAAAACTGGTTGCGAACGGGGTTGAAGGTGCGGTTGTTTCCCTGGACTAATAACTATACCGCATGTCGAATCTACTTGCAGCAAGTACTGACCCACATTTAGCCTACTAACTGTTTGTTGAATTGGCAATTCTTGAGCAGAAACGGAATTTTGCGAATCTAAACCGTGTAAATTTAACCCAGTTGGACTAACAAGTGAGCTAAGTGGAATTTCTTGTTGCCAGACAGGAAGGTTTTGACCCCATTGTGCAGCATAAATTTTTGCACTTTGAAGCGATTTTATACCTAGCTGAAATATCCGTTTACCAATACACCTAACTAGAGTTCGCCTTTCGGGAATTTCTGCTGAAGCTAAAGCTACATACAAACAACTATCTTTCAATCCAACTTTTGCTTTGATTCCATTCGGTTCGAGCAGTTCATTTATCAAAGCTTCTATTGCATTGACATCACCTTGCTTGGCAAGTTCTTCTACATGCTGCTGACTCATTGTTGGATTTGCAGTAATAAATTTAAACTTTTCTTTTCAGACACCCTGATAAATAACTCTTCTTGTGGTTAAATATTTTATAACATCGATATCTACTTACTCCCCTTTACTAGGACAGTTTACACGGTGCCTACAAAATTTGCATCATTGGCAAAAGTATGCATCAAGGTATTTAACACATGCTTTTAAATCTATTTTTGGTAGAATAAGTCTTTATGCTTATTATTAATTATACAATTAATAGAGAAATGTTACAGTAAAAGTACTTATGTGATTTTCAAATACATGAGTATTTATAAGGTGATAGGCATATTTTGATGCAGAGAATCAGAGTAATTTATGCTACGATTTATCAGTTACGAGCATCAATTTATTTCTCTGGTTGGTAGTTAAAGTCATAAATTTGGTTGATTAACACCCTAAAATTGAGAGCTAGTGGCAGTTGTAAAATAAACTGATTGCTTGTTCAGTTAAGAAAACATAGGGCTTTCACGCGGGGAAATTAACGTGAGTGACGGATTTGATTATGATTTAGTGATTATCGGCGCCGGGGTAGGTGGACATGGTGCAGCTCTCCACGCCGTTAGTTGCGGTTTAAGAACCGCGATAATTGAAGCTGCTGATATGGGTGGAACCTGCGTTAACCGTGGCTGTATTCCTTCAAAAGCACTTTTGGCAGCATCGGGAAAAGTACGCGAGTTGCGTAATGCCCACCATCTAAAATCTTTGGGCATTCAAATCAGCAACGTCCAGTTTGAGAGAGAGGCGATCGCAAACCATGCAAATAACCTCGTTGCTAAAATTCAGGGAGACTTAACCAACAGTCTGAAACGACTTGGAGTAGATATTATCCGAGGTTGGGGTAAACTAGCAGGAACTCAAAAGGTCAGCGTTAATACAGATAGGGGCGAAAAAACTTTTACTGCAAAAGATATTATTCTCTCTCCTGGCTCAATTCCTTTCGTGCCTCCAGGGATTGAAGTTGATGGCAAAACAGTATTCACTAGTGACCAGGGCGTTAAGTTAGAAACACTACCTGAATGGGTGGCAATTATTGGTAGCGGTTACATCGGGCTAGAGTTTTCTGATGTGTACTCGGCACTTGGCTGCGAAATTACGATGATAGAAGCGCTTGACCAATTAATGCCGGGATTTGATAGGGATATTGCCAAGCTTGCCGAACGAGTACTAATAACTCCTCGTGATATTGAAACTCATGTTGGGATATACGCCAAGCGCGTTATTCCTGGTTCACCAGTTGTTATTGAATTAGCCAACTTTAAAACCAAAGAAGATGTTGATGTTATAGAAGTTGATGCTTGTTTGGTAGCTACAGGAAGAATTCCCGCAACTCAAAACCTAGGCTTGGAGTCAGTAGGCGCCGAATTAGACCGTCGTAACTATATCCCAGTCAATGATAGTATGGCTGTTTTAAGTAGCGGCGAAGTAGTACCACATTTATGGGCAATAGGTGATGCCACAGGTAAAATGATGCTAGCGCACGCCGCTTCAGCCCAAGGTATTATCGCAGTTGAAAACATTTGTGGTCGAGGCAGAGAAGTTGACTACAACAGTATTCCAGCAGCAGCATTTACCCATCCAGAGATTAGCTACGTTGGTAAAACAGAAACTGCAGCGCGCGACATGGGTAAGGAATTAGGCTTTGAAATAGGAGTCGCCAAAAGTTATTACAAAGGTAATTCTAAAGCTTTAGCGGAAGGTGAAGCCGATGGTATGGCAAAAGTAATATATCGTAAAGACACTGGTGAAGTTTTAGGCGTACATATATTTGGATTACACGCATCTGATTTAATTCATGAAGCGTCAGCGGCCATTGCCAACCGTCAAAGTGTACATACTTTAGCGCATTTAGTACATGCACATCCGACACTCTCTGAAGTATTGGATGAAGCTTATAAACGCGCGGTTGCTTAGAGAGTGCTGAGTAGAAAGTGCTGAGTGCTGAGTAAATTTGAAAGTTAGCACACTCAACACTCAACACTCAGCACTCAACACTCAGCACTCAACACTCAACACTCAGCACTCAGCACTCAACACTCAGCACTCAACACTATTTCTATGCAAATTCGTCGTATAAATCCAAACCCAGCGGTCAAAGTATCTATTTTGCAGTATCAAAGTGCTTTGCCGGATAGTACACCGAATAATATTTTGGAGGAAATAGTTTGGCACAAGGAGACCGAAGTGGAAATGCTTCGCGAAAAAGTGCCTTTACGCGAGTTGCAAAAACAAGCGCTCACTATACCTCCAACGCGCGATTTTGTTGCTGCACTCCGCAATGGCAAAACTAAACCCGCTTTAATTGCTGAAGTTAAGAAAGCTTCTCCGAGTAAGGGAGTGATACGAGAAGATTTTGACCCTGTGGAAATAGCTCTGTCGTATCAACGTGCAGGCGCCTCTTGTTTATCAGTACTTACAGACCAAAAGTTCTTTAGTGGCAGCTTTGAGAACTTACAAATGGTTCGAGATGCCGTAGAATTACCGTTGCTGTGCAAAGAATTTATTATATACCCTTATCAAATGTACTTGGCGCGAGTCAAAGGCGCCGATGCAGTTTTACTAATTGCGGCGATTTTAACAGACCAAGATTTGCAATACTTTCTCAAAATCGCTTCTTCTCTTAAAATGACTGCTTTGATCGAAGTTCACACTTTAGAAGAACTTGACCGTGTACTGGAACTGGATGGAGTTTCTTTGATTGGAATCAATAACCGTAATTTAGAAAATTTTTCTGTAGATTTGCAAACTACATGCCAGTTACTTTCAGCAAGAGGTGAAGAGTTAAACAAACGTAACATCTTAGTAGTTAGCGAATCTGGACTTCATACCCCTGATGACCTAGATGTTGTCACCTCCGCTGGCGCCTCTTCAGTTCTTATAGGTGAATCTCTAGTTAAATACCCTGAACCCGAAACTGCAATTCAAAATCTCTTCGCTAAATCTTCATCGCGTTCCAAACCTGGACTTTAACCAAAAACTTGTTCTCTGTGTAACAATTCCAAATAGTAACCCACTCGTTTTCTGACTTAATACCTTATATTCAATATCGCAAATTAAAATTCATGGATCAAATCCCTCTGCCTTCACCTGTTCACTACGAGTTGCTGTTGCAACTGCTAGAACGGCAAACAATGTCAGCAGTCAATCAAAACCCGGCACTGCGGCAGCAGGTTAACCAGCTTATTATTACTCTTCGCAAAGCTGCTGTGCAACAAAAGCATTTAGAAGAAATTTGCCAGTTTTCCGCTGTGGAGGTAGACCACCGTTGGTCAATTAATCATGTCAACACAGCAAAAGTAAGCGAATTTTGAATAAGTAGTATGTGAAAGGGAACTATTAATAATACGAACAATAAGAGTCAAAAGCACTTTTTGTGGATTGCAAAATTTTGATTAAAGTCTTGTCTTAACTAAAACTAGCCAACCTAAATAAAAATACAAATTAACAAGCGGGTCGAACTACCAACCCGCTCTCTGTATTTTCTATACAACCCGTATAGTAAATTGTAAGTTTGATTATTTACACAACCTACACTATTTGTTAGGACTATTATTAGAACTTGCCACAGTAGCCGCTTGCATAACATAAGTATTAATTCTCCTGAACTGAATAAATTCATTCATTAATCATTCTTAATACTCTCGGTGTCTAGATATCTTGGATTTTAGTCATTTTATTACAGCATTGGTATTTGCTATATACACGACAATAATTACCAATCTATACCTGGTATGGTGTTTATGCTGATGTTTCTAGCCAATCGTAGATTCGCTCTAGCTGTTCAAGAGTGATTAGCCCATATTGCCAGAGAATCATTGGCAGTGGTCCAGGGTCTTGTTGAACGCGACGAAGCGCAACAGCTATTGATGCCGATGAAATCGCTAAGTCTTCTTGTAAAAAATTAATTAGTCCGGAATATGTCGATGGTGACATTTTTACCTCACCTGCCTGTGTAGTGTGTATTGTCATATATCAGCTTGTAATTATTAATCGCCTAGTTGCCAGTATTTAATCTGTCACCATGCACAATTATTTATACATTGTTCTTTATTCAACATCTTGCTTCAACCAAATTCAGCAAAAAGCCTTTTAGTTAAAAGTAATAACTAAGTACGCTAATATTACGCCTATCAACCTTTAACCAAAGATAAAATAGTCGCTCTCTGTAGTATGAGTTGGTTGAAACGTGACCAAAATGACCTGTAAGGCAACTCAGTCAGTAATGAACGCAGTATCAAAGATTTAATTTGATAATATTCCCTCATAGAACGCTTTATGCTCTAGCACCTAAAGGAATATATTTTGATACTCAAAGATTGGGCTTTCACCCTAACCTACCAATGTCAATCTGGAATTGACTAGCAGTATACCAAATCTTAGCGCTTAAATATACTTTTTTACAAGAATATTACAACTGTTCCCAAGAAGTATTTCATAATAAGCTTACCCAGACAGATTTTCAAGCTATCTAAGCTACTAAAGCTTACCCGCAATTCTGCTAGTGTTATGGCAGTATTTTTAACAAGCGCTTTCTTCAGTGTACTTTCTTAACGACCAGTAGATTCGCGAGTGTTGCGTGTAAGAGACTGTATTTTAATTCGGTCTTTGACCTTAAGACCTAATTCCGCAGCTCTACCTGCACGTAATTCGATCACTTTGTCAATTAGCTTGTTGGGTCCATAGGTTGGGCAAGATTCTGTGACGCAAGGAGGAGCAGAAGCAGTTATATACTCAACAATGCCTTTGTGAATGAAAACCATATCCAGTTTCACTGGTACATTTTTCATCCAGAAGCTAACTGGTTGAGGTGAACTAAATTCAAACAGCATACCACGGTTATCAGGTAATGCTGGTCGGTACATCAACCCCATTTGTTGCTGCTCTTGTGTTTTTGCAACCTCTAATTCGATTTTGGCGCCGTTCGGCAGGACTGCCACAGCGGATATAGGTAATTGCTGACCTTTGTTCGTGTTTTGTGTTACTTGTTCCTTAACAGGGGCTGGCGCCGCAACTGGAGTTTTTGCAGTTGTAGACGTGGAACAGCTACACAGCCAAATACTTAAAACAATGGGTAGTAAATGTAATAAACGTAACATTTGATTGAATTCAGGATTTTAGATATTCGATTTTACATCTTTGTTGGCGTAAAATGTTGATCGAAGTATAAATTTTTTATAGGAATTATGAACTTGGCGCCCCGCAAACACCTGCAAGCCTTAATTCCCTGTGCCAATACTTAGTTCAGGTATCCCTTAACACATAACCAACACCGCGTACAGTTTGAATTAAGCGCTTTTGACCTTCATCCTCAATTTTGAGACGTAGATAGCGAATGTAAACTTCAATCACGTTTGATTCACCCATGAAATCGTAACCCCAGACGTTTTCGAGAATTTGCTCGCGCGTCAAAACTTCGCGCGGATGCTCCATCAAAAACTTCAAAAGCTCAAATTCCTTCATCGTCAAGTCGATAGTCCGTCCGCTCGTGATCGCACGACGAGTCGCAATATCAAGCACCAAGTCACCAAAACGCAACTGCTCAGTAGTATCTATATCAGGTTTTAGATACAAACGAATCAAATTTAAAAAATCTTCAGAGCGATAAGGTTTTAAAAAATAATCATCTGCTCCGGCTTCGAGACATGCAACACGGTCATCGACTGTATCACGTGCCATCAGTATCAACACGGGTGAGCGCGTTCCGGAACCTCGAATACTTTTACACAGCGACAGTCCTGATTCACCAGAAAGCATTCGGTCAACTACGATTAAAGCTGGTTCACGTTCGCGACTATATCGCAACCCGCATCCCGCATCAGGTGCGACAACAGGTTCATAACCAGCTTCCTTTAAATCAAAGGAAAGCTGGTTTGCCAAGCTTTCATCGCTTTCAATCACTAAAACACAAGGATTGTTAGCAAGCGTCATATTTTACAAAACCAGAGACAGCATTCGTTACTTTCCAAAACACCAATGACGGCGCCTGATAGGTAAATTAAGAATTAAGATAGTACTTTTTTGCAAAAGCTACAAACTACCAAAATCTTGTACCTCCTGATTGACTCAATAAAGGTACATACAATAACTACGAGTGCTATTAATAAATATTACTAATTATATATATAACGTGCGTATGGTGGGTATTGCCCACCATACAGTACTACGGTAAATTTAATATCTTAATTTAAGTTGTAAACTACCTACACGTTTGCTGTAGGAAAGTGTAGGTAGTTGACAATCAAGGTAACTCAACCGAAGTCGGTTTAGCGATGTGAGGCAGTCCCCAACCTAGCTTTTCTCGTAAAATCCTGAAAAACTCAGGTTTTTGCAAGCGAACAAACTTCGCAGGGTATTGCGAGCGCTCTAAATAAACTCTGTCCTCCGGTAAAACATAAAAACCAGCATTCCCGTCAACAACCATGACTAAACGTGGTGTGTTTACTGGGTAAATATTTACAGGTTCATGATTTGGGAACACCAATGCTCTTGATGCAAGCGAATGCGGACAAATTGGTACTAGCTGTAGTACAGGAACTCCAGGTATAATTACTGGACCCCCAGCGCTTAAAGAATATGCTGTGGAACCTGTTGGGGTAGATACAATTACCCCGTCGGCAGCAATATCAACCGGAGCATGGCGCCCAACAACAATTTCAAAATGACACATCGAAGTAAGTGGTTCTCGATGTAGCACCATTTCGTTGAGACAAAGCGCTTCCCAAAACACATTTTCTTTTCGGAAGACTTTGACTGTGAGCATTGTTCGTTCTTCAATTTCGTAATCACCTGCAAGTAAGCTATCTATAGCTTGAGGTAATTTATTCAAATAGGTTTCTGTTAAAAACCCCATGTGACCAGTATTAACAGCCAACACCGGAATACCACAGGGGGCAACTTGACGCGAAGCAGCCAATACAGTCCCATCTCCCCCCAAAACGACTACAAACTTCATGTCCGAGTCAAAACCTGGAGGTGTAAGACCTTCGATTGGCGTATGACAAACAGGACTATCGGGAGTGGAGTAGCCCAATATACCGCCTACACCAGTCGTAAGCAAAACTTCCCAACCAGCAGCGGTCAGTTTGTCCTTAACCTCGACAGCGATACGTTCCGCTATCGGCTTGATGTCGTTGTAAATAATGCCAGCTTTCGGCACACTCAAATATCCAAACTTTTCACCAGATGCTTTATATTATGTTAATCATTGCACATTTTGCACGGAAATTTCTCTCTAAGATTCCCGAATTCGTAAAAGTTGTCGGGAATCTTAGAGGTGTAACTATTGACTATTTGCCTTGTTAAAGGGTGTTCTTTTCGGTTGCTGCTTTTTATTTTTAGATTTATTTTTTTCGTAGTCGAGTTCTTTAAGTTTTTTCATAATTCGGTTGAAGTACTCTTGGAAATAACTTTCCAGCGTTGTTGTTTCGCTTTCAGAAAACCCAAATACCTTGTAAACTTCATCCATTGGAGCATTTAGAGGCTTACCACTTGCCAGTACTTCAGTAAATGCCAAACGGTCGGACACATTCCATCCCCATTGGAAGAAGCGTAAGCTGCCACGTACTACACGCAAAAGATTTATAGGCATTCTGGTAATACGCGCGGTTTTACCAGAAAGACGCTCACATACATCAATTATTTCTTCTGCACTCCACGCGCGGGTTCCAACTACAGGAAAGGTTCTCTTCTCAGTTTCTTTGATCTGTAAAGCTCGGACTGCGAATTTTGCAATGTCTTGCGTATCCATATAAGCTACTGGTGAGGAAACTCCTGTTACCCAAACAGGCTGTCCTTCTAAAATTGGTATCCCATACTGACCAATTAAACCTTGCATAAAACCAGCAAGTTGCAAGACTGTATAATTTAAACCCGACTCAGCTAAATATAATTCTGTACATCGCTTAATTTCCATAAGCGGTACATCTGGGTAACTATCAGCGTTTAAAATCGAAAACGTTACAAAGCGTTCGACACCAGCTTTAGAAGCAGCTTGGATTAATCCAACTTTACCATCCCAGTCTACTTGTTTAATTCTGAGAGAATCAGTTGGACGAGCGGTTGCGGCATCAATGATAGCAGTCACACCTTCTAGGGCACGTTCCACAGTGTCAGGGTAACACAAGTCTCCCCCTACTAGTTCTGCTCCCCACTCTTTAAGAAATGCTGCTCTTTTTGCACTTCTTACTAGACAGCGCACCTTATACCCCTCATCGATAGCACGACGAGCCACTTGTCTTCCCAAGGTGCCTGTGGCACCGACGATTAGTAATGTCATGAGGGTTTGTTACGAAACTTAAAGCTTTATTAATAGAATCTTATCAGAATCTAAGCGCTTTAACATTAGATGGCAACTTTTTTAACTTTATGAGTGCTGAGGTAGGGTGCGTGACGCTACCAAAATTTTGAAACGAAAAGCAAGTCTAATAGCGTCACGCACCGGAGCTAGCGTAACATCACTCATAATTCGCTGGTGCGTGAAGGCTATAAAATGCTAGCTTCGTTTCAAAATTGTTATAGCCTTCACGCACCCTACTCTTATTCTTCTTCTGCTCCTTGGATCTTTAGCAGTGCTTGACCAAGACCCCAACCTAAGAAAATTAGGCTAAAGGGTAATATCGCTGCCGCAAATAGTTCGCCCATTTGTTAATACTCCTTTACACAATTTTTAGTTCAATTTTAAGTCTACCAGAGGCGCCGTTTTGGTTGGGCAGTGGTAGAGACTTAAGTCACTACTTAGTACTTTTTTATACAAGCCAAATTTTGTGTTGCTCTTAATAACTCTTAGGGAACTAATAATTTATGATTGGTGACTAGTTAGAAAAGAACTCTGAATAATGGCAATGAATAAATGTAATGTGGCATTTTCTAAGGTATCTATAGCTACTTTTTTATGTGTTGTATTAACTAGTCTTTTGAATTATTCACAACAACCTGCTCGCGCGCAAGTACAAGCTTTCATAAAAGCTTCAGATTCACCTTTGGATTTAGAGATGTTGAAAAATCCTAGAGGTGTAACTACAGCTACGACTTTTAATCAAGACAAATTGACTATTCCTAGTTTGTGGTGGGCAAAGGAGAATTCGGAGAGTAAATTACTTGATAATTGGATTGCTTATCCGGCAACTAATCAAGAATCCGCGCGCGTTGATTTAATTGTCAATCAACAAATTTGGAGTTTGTTAGATTATCTTGAACGTTACCAGTTTATAAATCGTTTAGGTAGCACTGTGCGTAATAATGGCTACAATGTTCGAGTTTTTAATTACCAGCAAGAACTTCTCGGTACTTATACTTGTAACTTTCAGACGGCTCCCACAAGTTGTAGAATTAATATGAATGCCCAAAATCGATTTCGTATGCGTCCTTCACAAGTTTAATCCGAACAACTTTAATCAGAAAACTAACTAAATAGATATTTTTATTCTCTCAAATAAATCAGTATATTCTTTTTCAATATCGAGGGGTAAAGGATGTATAAATTCACTTTTATTTAGAATTTCTGGGCTAATGACTAATAGGTCACGCAGTTGTTCTGGGACTTGCGATACATCAATTTTTACATTAGTAATTGGTGAATAACCTTTGGTTAATGCAGCAATTTCTTTAGTAATATTTTCTTTGAGTAGAAAATTAATCCATTGCTGTAAAAGCTCTTGCTGGCTTTGGCGCCCAGTTGGACTAACCCATATATCTGCTGATTGTGCAGTTCCAGATTGGGGAATAATTGCCGCAAGAGATGGATAGCGAAGGATAGTTGGTAATATATCTTGTGACCAACCAACTGCTACTAATGTGTCACCAAGTAATAAAGGTTCGATATATTTGGTCGAACCGTAAAATTTAACTTGTTTATTTAATTTTTTTAATTCGCCTTCTAACTCTGGAACTGAAGCTAAATTTTGTGTATTATAAGATTGGTTTAATCTTTTTAAAACTAATCCAATTACTTCGCGCGGATGGTCGAGCAAAGAAATACGGTCGCTTAATTCTTCACGCCACAAATCATTCCAATCTCGCAGTGGCGCCCACTTGTTTTTATCAAATTTATCGCGACGATAAACAATAATAGTATTCCCCCAACGATAAGGGGCGCCCCAAATTTTTGTACTCTTTGGGTCTATGAGTCCTTGTTCGTTGCGTGTTACTAGTGCTTGATATTGCTTGGGCAAAGTTGACCATTGTTCAACTTTACTTACATCTATTGGTTGAATTAATTTTTTTTCAATTGCGTCTCGAAGCCAAAAATCTCCTAACGTCAACAAATCAGTCGATACTTTATTATCTGATTTTCCAAAAGGCAAGAGGCGACTAATCCACTCAAACGGATTATTATTTTCTTGACTAGGTTTCGATTTTTGTCTCTCTAATTGCCAAGTCTCTAATTTCTTAAAGGTGTCTTGAATTTGCTCGACAAGCGCAATATTTAGCTCTGTATCGGGTTTTAAAGTACGACGAAATTGATCGACTACCTGAGTCGGTAGCGAATCTTTCAACAACTCAATCTTTAACTTAACCTTTTTATCCCCTGAACATCCTAGCAGCAACTGCGAGGAGATAGCACAAGTACCAATTAGAAAAGAACGCCTGTCCATCGATTTTAGATTTTAGATTTGTCTTCGACAATGAATAGATTTTAGATTTTATTGGGGGAATTAAGAGTTTGATCTACTGCCTCCCCCCGCTTTTATCATGCCAAACTAACTTGATACCTCCACGCGCGCTTCCTTAACCATCGCAATTAAAGTATGGTGAGCATCTTCGGAATCTTTCAAAACGTGGTCAAAACTTATACGAACTGATACGCTTTCACCGTTGACTTGTGCTATTATATCCATTCCCCGCTCGTCAATTGCTTGCATTTGAGCAGCTTGCGCTTCTTTCAAGCCACCAAACACTTGAGCATAAATAAGCACAGCGCTGCTATGGTCTTCGTTCATGTGTTGACATATACGAGAACTGACTTCTACAGAAAACTCCGTCATTTCCTAAAACTCCCACGCATTCAATACTTTTGCATTTTATTCGTATTTTGATGGCTACCTGCATATGCCTGAATCAAATTCAAGATACTTGTATATTAAATCACTATTACTTATGTAACAAAGTATAGTTTTAAATTATACTTGAGATGATTTACGCGCTTATAGTTGAATCATACTAGAAATGACTACGACATCCAGGTTATAATCCTTTGGATATAAAATGCTGGAGTTACGGTTGAGTAAAATGAAAGAAGGCAGTAATTTTTACTGTTTTTTCCTGAAAATCACTCAATTAGACTGTAGCCAAGATATTAGTTAGATAGATAAAACAACTCTTAATATTTTTTGTTGCGTAAAAATAAAAACTGATGAGCGCCGAAAGCCACCGTAGAATTGTGATTGGGGATGTTCACGGTCACTACAAAGGACTGATGACGCTGATGGACGCTATTGCACCAACTTCGTCTGATTCAATTTACTTTCTTGGAGATTTGATTGACCGAGGTCCTCAAAGTTCCAAGGTAGTATCTTTTGTGATGGAAAATCAATATCACTGCTTGTTGGGAAATCACGAGCAAATGTTGATAAATATTCTCACACAAGGGCGTAATCCGGCGCCAACGGTACAAGCGTGGTTATATAGTGGTGGACAAGCTACGGTAGCTTCTTACCAACAAGGTATTGTTCCCTACGACCATGTGGAATGGTTCATGAGCTTGCCTACATACTTAGACTTAGGTGATATTATGCTTGTTCATGCTGGTGTAGACCCTTCGCTGCCCTTTGAGGAACAAACCGCTGAACAGCTATGTTGGGTACGCGATGAATTTCATGGCATCCAAAAGCCTTATTTTCCTGACAAGCTAATGATTATTGGTCATACTATAACTTTTACTATGCCCGGTGTCGCTCCAGGTGAATTAGCTCATGGTCAAGGTTGGCTTGATATTGATACTGGCGCCTATCATCCTCGCAGCGGTTGGCTAACAGGTTTAGATATTACCAACAATGTTGTATATCAAGTGAATGTACTCAAAAATTTGACGCGCGTTTTGCCTTTAGAAAAAATCGTCGCGTATGTCAACCCCAACGATATCAAATTTGCTCCCCCATCAAAACGACGAGCTTAATCGTAATAAGGACTTCAGTCATTATAAATTCCCAATTTCTTAAAGAAATCGGGAACCTAATAAAATTATGCATTACCTTAAAGAACGAATATTGGCTCGATACGCAGCGCTATCTAGTCCAGCGTTGCCATTAGAGGGTTGAGCAGCTATCGCACGTCTAAGCGAAACAACACGGTCAGCAGCAGCGGGGTGCGTACTTAGAAAAGCAGGAGTCGAGCCTTTTGAGCTTTTTTGTAGTTTTTGCATAAACGAAACCATTGCTGACTGAGCATAACCAGCACGGCTTAAAGTTCTTAAACCTCGTTTGTCAGCATCAAATTCATCTTGACGACTACGAGGAAGGTTCAAGGCAAGATTAACACCTAAGCCAACAATTTGGTTACGGTCAACACCTGCTGCGGTTGCGATACCGCTAGCAACAGCCTGTTGGCGCATTTGGCTCAAAAGATGTTTACCACCGATATGTCCAATTTCGTGACCAATTACACTTGCTAATTCAGCTTCATTGTCTGCGGCTTTTATTAAGCCCTTATGAACATAAACAAAACCTCCTGTTGTCGCAAAGGCGTTAATGCTATCTTCGTCAACGACTTGGAAGGTATATTTAAGGTTTGGACGGTCAGTATAGGGAACTAAACGCTGACCAATTTCTTGGATGTAACGATTAATTTCTGGATTATTGTAAAGTCTTACTTCACCGCCCAGAATTTGTTGATTCATCTGTTGGCCAAGCTCATACTCTTGTCCTGATGATACATTAGATAGCTGAAGTACCTGCACTCCCCGAATTAAAAGTGGAAACCAGTCTATCGCTCGACTAGGGAGCGCTGTTCCTAAAAAGAGTGATAACGCGACTGCTATAGAGATTAACGGGTATATCAGGCGCCGTTTGGAAAAGATGTTTTGATTTAAATTCCAAGAATTGTGCTGCCAATTCATCTAAAATTACCTCGATAACCTTCCGGGCTTACATGGGTTTTGATAGAACGTAAGGGTATGTGACGGTTTAAAAGTGCGATAAGTTGCATAATTTCATTTATATTCTACTCATCAATGTGCGTGTAAATACTATATATGAGAGTATTATATGATGCTTGACTAAACATTGCTTCTGCGGTTTAACATACGAAGAAATTATGCGTTTTTTTTAACATGACTACCTAAAATCACAAGTTGTGATACACTGTCGCATGACTCATGACTTATAACTTAATAGAACTGAATATTATTGTATCGCTACCATTACTCGCTCAATACAGGAAGTTTTTTTTATGGCTATCTTAGATTCCAAAGGCCGCTTATTTGGCAGATTCAACCTTCTTGATGTCGGCGCCGTCTTCGTAATCTTATTAGTGGTGATTAGCATCTTCTTCTTTCCAGGAACCACAGGCTCAGTTGCTCAAGTAAATAGTAAAATAGTACCAATAGAAGTAGACTTGGTTGTGCGGGGTTTGAATGTGCGCGACCCACAAAGGTTGTACAGCAAAGATTTTCATAAAGGTGGTAAGACTAAAATTATTATTAGAAACCAACCCTACGGTGAAATTGCAATTAAATCAGTGCAAGAGCTAGCAAGAACACTAAGCGTTCCTCAACCTGATGGTTCGCTCAAAGAATTACCAGACCCAAGAAAAAATAACTTTAGCACTGATATGCTTTTGACCTTAGAAGGCAAAGCTAATTTAACAGATGGTGGTCCCGTTCTTGGTAATAGTAAAGTCAAAATCGGTATGCCATTTGAATTAGAAGGCTTTAATTACAATTTTAATGCCACTGTTATTGATATTCGATTGCCCTAATTTGTAATTTGTACGGTGGGCACTGCCCACCATACGATTACGATAAGTAAATATACAACTATCAAATAAGTAATTTTATCTAAAGCGCCTCTAACAAATAGAGGCTTTTTTATTGTAGGATAGGCACCCCGCCTGTCCGTCTGTCTATTTGTAGGACAGTCCGTCTGTTTATTTGTATGTATGTAGGACAGCCCGTCTGTCTATTTGTAGGACAGGCGAGACGCCTATCCTACGAGATTAAATTAAATCGTCAATTTTTTGTATTATTTGCTTTTTTCTTCAAGTCAATTCTTATACTTACTATGAAAATTATGTTAGTATTTAAGTAGGAACGTGAGATGAAGTGTTATTTTTGCCACAATTAAGTGAAATAGGTATTAGCTAAATAGGTATTAACTGATAATTTTTCTACCATTTACCCCAAGTAATCCAATGCTCCCATTTGAATTTGTTGTCATTGGTAAACCAGTTTCTCATCAAACTAAAGAACGTAAACGTCTGCAAGCTTGGAAAGAGAAAGTAAAAGAAGCATCTGTTGCTTACTGGGATAATCGGGCGCCGTTAGGAGAATCGATACAAGTAACAATTACTCATTATTATGATGCACCCTATGGTGATGAATCGTCGGTTCCTGACAGTGATAATATCGTTAAACCAGTTCGAGATGCGCTGAATGGAATTATTTATGTAGATGATTATCAGATAACAGATTTTGTGAGCCGGAGACGTAATCTTAATGGTTCTTTTCGGATTCGCGGTTTATCTGTGGCTCTTGCCGAAGGATTTTGCAGCGGTCAGGAATTTTTACATATCAGAATTGATATGGCGCCTGACCCAACTTATTTAGTAAGTAAAAATCTATCCCTTGACACTCTCAGCCCTTTAGGGTCTGAGATTCTGCGGACAGAGTAGCCTGCAACAGAGGTTTCTTACTCGAAACGTGCCACAATCTCACTCTCGCTGCGGATGTCAATGTCCGCCTACCCAAGTTACTTAGGTCTATGCCTAAGCTTCCGGCTACTTTTCTTAAAATATTCGCTGCACCGTTTAAATCCGAATTGACAATTGAACCATTAGCACATGTGTACAAACCACGCGGAAACCTTCTACCAGATGCTGTCCAACCCTCTGGTTTTTCACCATAAACGGGTAGAGTGTCTCCATCTAAATAGCTTGATTTCGACGTGTAAGATTCCTCGGTTTCTTGGAATCTAATACCATACAAATTACACAATTGTTTTAATCTATCTTTTAACTTACCTAATGGCATTTGGACAAATTTATGATTTTGAACTCGTCCAATGTTCGCATTAAGTTTAAATCCTTCATTCCACCCTATTACTAGTGTTCCAATGCCATATTTTAAGCAGTGGTCAATAATTAGTTTTGCAGCTTTGTTAATCCCATGAATTAGTTGAATCGCTCAATTTCAAACCTTGATGTATTAGTTCATACGTAGGTCTTTTCTTGAATGCTGTTACAATACGATAGATTAGCGACAGCATTGAGATAAAGATTTTTGCAAAAACCTACACAATAATATAGTAAGTGAGATGGTTTACAATCGTATGAATAGTTCAGTAAATCAAAATCGTCTCGAACACAAACGACTTTTAAAGCTTGCGCGCGAGTATCGCGAGCAAGGTTACTCTGTGTGTATCTATCCACCCTCGGATAAACTTCCTCCAAAATTGGCTGATTGTGAACTTGATTTAATCGCTCAAAATGGCTCCAAAGTTGTTGCTGCAAATGTACGCTCGCGCGAAAGTTTGAGTCTAAACGGCTCACTTTCTTTACAACGAATTAGTGAAACTGTCAAGGAAATACCGGGTTGGGAGTTTGAATTAGTTGTTACAAATACACGCAAAAAAATGTAACAAATAAAAATAAACCGGGTTTCCCCAGAAACCTGGTTTCAATCTTCAACAACAATTGTCAAACCAGTTTCTGCTGAACGCAAAGCTGCATCTGCGACCTTCATGGTGTATAAGCTCTGTTCTGGAGTGACATATAGTGGGGCGCCATCAAGAAGATGGTCTAAAACCATACTTGTATCTTGACTAAATAGCCCTTTACGGCTACCCATTTCGATAGGTATTGTTTCTCCAGGGCGTATTAGTACTCCAGTATCTTCATTGAAAATTAAGCCTCCGTGTTCACCGTGGATTTCAAATCTACGCTCGTTTTGCCAAAGCGTTTCACCTTTAGCATAGATAACCTGTCCTAGTAGTCCGCTTGCGAACGAAAGTTGAGCGACACAGAAGCAACTTTGGAAATATTTATCTTCGACTTGCCAAAAACGCTGGTGACAGTTCACCGTTAAAACTTTGCCGAATAAATCTGTAAAACGATGTAACCTCGATAAGGCGCCTGTCAGCGGAAAACCAAACATCTCATGGTTGTAAGTCCATTTACGAGGAGCAGGGTGAGTCCGCTTAATAGTGTTATAACGAACGTAAAAAATGTGACCAGTATCTAATAAGTGTTGTTTAATAGCTAGATGTAAACCACCGAGGAGTTCGATGTGTTCAACGTGAAGAAGTAAGTTTTTTTCTTTGGCGAGAGCAATTAGGAAAGAAGCCTCGGTTGTATCTAGCGCTAAAGGGTATTCAACAACAACGTGCTTTCCCTGTTCCAACGCAGCACGAGCAATAGTACTATGATCCCGATTAATAGTGGATACGACGACTAAATCAATATCGGTTGACTCAATTAATTGGCGCCAGTCGAGAGTCGCTTTAGCTTGATAAGAAGCTGCGAAGGAGGAGGTGTGTGTTTCGTTACTGCCAGCAACTGCGACTAAATACGCTCTTTTCTCTTGCTGCAATGCTTCTGCCCGCAGTTTTGCTGCATATCCTGTACCAATTAAGCCGACACCGACACGTCCATTCGGCTCATGTGTTGAGGAATCGTACATTACTACTATGCCTAAAAGTTGTGATTTATACTCAGAAATCGGGTTTCTGTTTATAGTATTTTACGCACAAATTCTGTACATACTATTAGGGAATAATAAGTTGTCAATTGGCTACAAGTATGCTTAATAAGTTACCTAACGCTAGTTAATAATATAATAAAAACTTATCGGTAATAGGTAAGAAAATTTCATTACTAATCGCGTTGAATTTCCGGTTACATAGTCTTGTTTTTCTCGTAGTATCAGAATTGAAGTAAATAAAAAACGACGGCTAATCTTATATGAAGAGCCGCCAATATTGCTTTGTGAGAACTTACACAGTCCGTTTGCTTACATAGAGGATTACAAAATGGCAACCTACAAAGTAACACTAGTTGGTGAAGAAGGTACTACTACCATCGATTGTGCAGATGATACTTATATTTTAGACGCTGCTGAAGAAGCGGGTCTTGACCTTCCTTACTCCTGCCGTGCTGGTGCTTGCTCTACCTGTGCTGGTAAAATTACTGCCGGAACTGTAGACCAGTCTGACCAATCCTTCCTAGATGATGACCAAATGGAAGGTGGATATGTACTTACTTGTGTTGCTTATCCAACCTCTGATTGCACCATCGAAACCCATAAGGAAGAAGAACTCTACTAATAAACTGGGTTAAGAACGTTTTATACGTGAATCCTGTAAATTTTTGATTGCTTGTACGAGTGATCAACTATTTGGAGGCGAGTATAGTAGTTGAAAGACTGGTAGCACAAAAGGGAATTATTTTCCCTTTTTTTTGCTACTTTTTTGATGAGGGCTATTTTTTGAGTTTGTCGTTGAGAACTTGAATTTGTGTGCCTGGGTAATAAAACTGAAGAATTCTCGCGCTTGACCAACCTAGTTTAGCTAGATTTTGCGCTCCAACTTGGCTTAATCCCACGCCATGTCCCATTCCCCCTCCAACAAAAGCGTATCCCCATAAATCTTTGGAGCCTTTGCTGAGTGGTTCTAAGTAGAATAATGTACTTATTGGTGGCGCGAATGCGCTCTTTACTTCGTCTTTGGTTAGATTAAACGAGCCAATATCAGTCTTTATTTCTAGTTTCAAAATTCGTCCGCTGTCGCTGCGTTCGAGTACTTGCATATCTCGGACTTCCTTCAGCTTGGCGAATGGACTTTTCTTAACTGCGAGAAATTTCTGCAAACTTTTGGTAATATCCTCAATTTTTGATTCTCGGCGCCAGCGAAATAGCTCCCACCCCGTTTCATTAAACCCTTGTTTTTGATTAATGAACGCGATTAGGTTATTTTCTTTCTGTAGTGACTGTCCTTGTAAATTCCATATCGGGTTCGGTGCATCTAATATCGGTCGTAAGTACGAACGGTCGTCTCCATTCCACACATCAGAAAATGAAGCCGTTACCCCTCCTGTACTCGCTGAATATAAAGCATCAACAAGTTCATTTTTATACGTTACTACCATGCCTCTTGTACTAGTGATTGCTTTATCAGTATTTGTAGAAACACCTTTTAATCCAAAGTAAACCTGACAATGTGTATCAGCGCATAGCTGATAATTATCAGCAGCAAATCTACGTATATTTCGCAAAGCATATGTTCGGGCAATGATTGCCTGTGCCTCAAGTGCAGCCATTGGAGCATTATTCCCAATTTCATATGGCACTACTCCACGTAAATACGTTTCGATTGGTACGTTATTTACAAGCGTGTAGCTTCCATAGGCGTTTGGCTGTAACTGTAATTTTCCTGGGAATAAACGTGCTTTGTCTGGGTTTAAAGTATCTTTTTTATCTTGTTTATTTTGCTGATTACCTGGGTTTAAAGCGTCTTTACTATCAAGTTTCTTGCCTTCGTTTACCAGTACCAAGTTTTTCTGACTACTTATAGACAGCGAATTCACGTTATAGCGTTTGTCTCCGACTACCCAACTTACAAGCGGTACTTGCTTTCGGACTTCGGTATCCACGAAAGGAGTTTTTCTACCACTCGCTTGTAAGCTCTGCAACAGTAACCGTCGTAATAAAGGAGTGTTATACACATCTCGAGAAGCCCAAACCTGCCAGCGGTCTGGTTGGGTAATTTCAACTTCAATACCCAACTGGCGCCACCTATTAGCATTATCTTCAGCTGTCTCAAAAGTGCGGAATATCCCTAAAACTACTTGTTCATTAATTGCTGGTTCCTTTACGGGCTGCATCGCAATTTCTAATTGTACAGGTTTATCTGTACTAACAGTCTGTTGACCGCTACTCGTGCGAAAACTTAACTGTAATTTATCCCCTTTCGTCGGAGAGAGCTGCAACAACTCAGAAGAGTTATCCCCAAACCGCTGCACAATCCCAATCTTCAACTCTATATCTGTTGTATTGGCGTTACTACCCGCTGATGCACCTGTTAATCCCAACAGGCAAAACATCGTTAGCGTAGTATAGTACATACGCCCGCATATGTTCTTCATACAAAACCGCTTTTTTTCATGCCAAAATTCGCGCGCACCCGATGCATTCATATACATACTAATTGTAGTAGTTGTGTCACATAAATTGTGTAATTCATTACATTGCTGCTAAGTCTAATCTTTTTTTTACAAATTAGTTGCAAAGTGAAGTCATAATGAGTATGATTTATTTAAAGGAGTATGAGAAAGCAAAAAACATAGTTAGTTGGTAAAAATATCATGGTAAGAGTCCAAGAGATACCTTTGAATCAAATTCACCGACCCTTGCCCCGGTTAAACGACCAAGAGAAAGTAAAATCTTTGATGGAGTCAATAGCTGAAATCGGGCAGCAAGAGCCAATAGACGTATTAGAAGTCGATGGACAGTATTATGGTTTTTCAGGATGTCATCGTTACGAAGCCTGTCAGCGTTTGGGTAAAGATACCATTCTTGCAAGAGTTCGTAAGGCGCCACGCAGTGTGTTGAAAATGCACATAGCTTAATTATTACTGTAGGGTGCGTGAAGGCTACTAAAATTTTAAAACGAAGCGCAGTGCTACTAGTAGGTCTTTTAGCAAGGTGCGTGACGCTACTAGGTTATTGGCTTCGCTGTAAGATTGTTATAGCGTCACGCACCCTACAAAAATGTCTGACTTTACTTTGCAGTTGCAAAATTTAATCAAACAAGCTGGTATTCCTTCTTTGAAAGCGCTAGGTCGTAGTGCTGGTGTTTCGGAACGCCAAATTTTGCGTTTGCGACGGGGTGAAGTTGGCGAAATACGAGTATCGGTTCTCTTGAAACTGTCACAAGCTTTAAAAATCTCTGTAGATAAGTTGGTTACGGGGTTTTCTGATGAGGAAGTTGGGTATCAAAGCACAAACCCTGTTTCTGACACGAATAATGAAAATGAATTATTAAAAAGAATTACAAAATTAGAACGTGAGTATATATTTTTACAACAACAGTTGGAACAGCAGCAAGAGACATTAAAGCAGGAATTTCAGCAGGAAAGCATACAATTACTCGAATCTTTGTTCGTTCAATTGCCGACAGCAGCGCGCGCGTGTCAGGAAAATCCACAGTTACCTGCAGCAAATATTTTACCTTTAGTGCAAAAACCATTAGAGCGGTTGCAAAAAGAATGGGGAATTGAGACAATTGCGGCTGTTGCAGAAGAAGTTCCCTACGACCCTCAGTTACATCAGCTACTTGATGGAACAGCACTACCTGGTCAAAGAGTGAGAGTGCGGTATGTTGGATACCGTCAAGGTGAAAAATTGCTGTATAGAGCGAAGGTGAGTCCTGTTTAGATAGACAAATATCAAAATTTAAAGCTTAAAAATGTTAGCTTTACGAAAAATTTGGGAATACTGGCTATAAGAGGTGAAAACCTCATATATACCTAAGCATTCACAGTTTTTTTGCATTGTGAGGTGCCAATCCCATTATCAATCACGTTTTCGATAAAAAAGCAGTATTTCTATGGAATCTTTGTATATACAATTACTCAGTAGAAATCTAGCTTTAAATCAAATACGGATAAAATAGTTAAACATCAAGGTGTTGAAAGCTCCGGGTTATCAGTGGTGCATCTAACGTCAAAGACCTGATTGATAGATGGGATTATTATTTTCTAAGCTATATGCTAGTGTTTGGTTAGGCTGAGTTATAGCCTCACAATTATCATGTATTCTTACTGGTACGATTATTTGTTTGAAGCATCAGTATTTCTGCTTATAAAGCATAATCCTATCTTAATTAAGTAGAGCGTGAAATTTGCATATAAATAATATAAATTTAAGGTTGGCAACAATTTTTAAAATGAAGTATGATAAAATCAAGCCATTTTTTGTCACAAGATAATTTTTTACAAATAATTTCACGAGACATGCTGACCAAAAAAGTAAAAATTTTTCAGCCAAGTGGAAGTTTAGATGCCACTAAGTCACAAGCATTTCGCCAAGAAATCGCTCTCATAGTTGAAGACGGGACTAAAATTGTTCTAGTTGACCTTAAAAACGTCACATTCATGGATAGTTCTGGTCTTGGCGCCTTAGTGCTAGCGTTTAAGACGTTGAGAGCATCCGATAGCAAGCTTGTACTATGCTCGATTAACGAACAAATTCGTATACTGTTTGAGTTAACAGGCATGGATAAAGTGTTTGAGATTTTTGCGAATCAGGATGAGTTTGAAAAATCGCTGATGTCATTAACCTGATTAGTCAAATCGTACTTGTAGTATGGACAAATCATCATCAAATGCATCTTTAGCGTTTAAACTCGCTAAATGTATAACTATCTCGTTGAGACGAGTTTCTAGTGGATGATGTAAATCAACTAGCATTTTAATGAAAGCGTCCATACCCCACAATTTACCATCCGTTTTGGTAATTTCATATGCACCATCACTGAATAGGTAAAGCTTACTAGATTTTTCAATATCACAAAAAGCATCTACGTATTTCGCATCCGGAAACATACCCACTGGCATTCCAGAAGTTCTTAGCAACTTGACTTCGGTGTAATGGTTGTTACCGGATATTAATACTCCTGGTGGATGACCAGCGCTTGAATACATTAACTGGCGCCGTTTACGGTTATACACACCATACCAAATAGTGAAATATTTATCATTCCGATAATTCATTTGAAACGTTTCGTTCAAAGCTTTGAGTACTTCACTCGGTTGATAGTAGTTCAAGTTTTGTAGCGCACGCGAACGTAATAAATTTAACACTGATATTGAAGGTAAAGTCGCTTTGAGTCCGTGTCCTGCAGCATCAAGCAAGTATAATGCTAGATAATCAGGGTCAAGCCAGTAATAATCAAAACAATCACCCCCTAGTTGACGCGAGGGGATAAATTGGTAATTGATATTTAATGGTTCTTGCATCGGTGATGGCAATAGCGAACAAACGTACTCAGCAGCTTCTGTAAGTTCATCTTCAAGCTTTTGCTTTTGCGCGCGCAAGTCACGACTAAGTTGGTGTAACCGCAAACCAGCTCTGACTCTGGCTTGAAGTTCGTTTTGCTCGATAGGTTTTGAGATAAAATCGTCGGCGCCAGCGTCAAGTCCTTTAACGCGGTCGGCAACCGAGTCTAGGGATGTTAATAAAATAAAAAATGTAGTTGATAATGCGGGGGAAGCTTTGATATGGTGGCAAACATCTATACCGCTTAATCCCGGCATCATCCAATCACAAATAATCAATGCAGGATGATTAGCATTAGCAATTGCAATACCTTGTTCGCCATTACTAGCTGCTACTACCTCATAACCTTGCCTTACTAACATCCGTTTTAATAGTGTTAGCACTGCTGGGTCATCATCGATTACCAAAATTTGATACATAAGAGATAGCCGCGATTTAATACTGTGTACTACCAACTACCAATTGATAGCTTATTATGGTGGTGACAAGGGATTCAACCATAACAGAACAGTACGTTTAAGTTGATTTAAGTCACGGTAAACTTCTTGTTTAAACCATTGTCCGAAAGCGTCGAATGGATTGAAGTCACGTCCTGCTTGCCATTTTACGTCTTGACCTAGAGGAGTCAGGTGATTTCCTGATATTATTTGCATTATTACCATCTCGTTAAAGCGTTCTCTTAAAATCTCGCTCAATCCGGATGATTGGTCAATTGTATCGTTTGTGAACTTGATTAACAGGTTGCGACGCACTGCGTAGTACTCACGAACCAAATCATTCGTTTGTGCAGGTGAAGGAACAAATTCAACTGCAAGGGGTGAATTGGTAAACGCTGTATTAAACTGTTCAATTAAAGGAACGGCATCACGCGCGGCATAATTATTGAAGGAAATTAGAATATTTCCAGCACGCTCAATTTCAGAGAAGCGACTGCCTATAAGTAAGTGAAGCTTACAACCCATGCTGTGTCCAATACCGTATATTGGCAGATAGCCTTTGCCCAAGATTCCACGTTCTTCCAAACGAAGGAGCGCGCGTTCAAAATTGAGTAGTACTTGCTTCGCGATTGTGTCGTGGTCAAAAGTATTGACAAAAGGAGTTGCGACGATGATGTAACCTTTTTCTGCCAATGCTTCTAACAGTAGACGATATGTAAGGTGTGGTGCAGTCGCGACGAACGCACCACCGAGAAAATGTATGATACCACAGGGTTTCTGTGTTTGGGGAATTAAAACCCAATTACCAGATATTTCTTTCCAAGTCATCGGTAAATAACCATGCCCATCCAATTCCCATTATGTACTATTGAAGAGAAGTCATGGTAAACTATCGAAGTAAAGAGTGTTTCTAGCTTTGGCTTTGTAAACGGTCCATTTCCAACTGCACATCCAAAGCAATTTGTAATGCTTCGTTTAATAACCGTCCGTGTTCGGTAGCTTGCTCGCTGACTTGCAGTGCGCTTAAAGTTGGTAGATTATTGGCAAACAAATCACTATTACCAATGATAAAATTCTTGTTCTCGCGCAATATTCTTTCTGTCTTCACTGCTCGGACTAAATCTGCGCGCGTTAACGATAAAGCATCGAGTACTTTGTTTCTTTCTTTGATACTAACATCATTGTTGCCTGCTGCTTCGATTTGGTCATTAATATATATTGCCTTAATCACATTATTGTATCTTTCAACATCACTCAATAATATCCTTAAAGAAGGCGTAATATTTGCCCGTACTATTTTAGTTCTTTTTTTCCAGATAAAATATAAAATGTATTGAGTCGATACACCACCAATTGCTAATAACAAAGTAACCAATATCGCGGACGGTATAGGCAATCCAGGCATCAGAATCGATCCTAGTACGCTTAAAATTAAATAACAAAAGACAATTGAGGATATTCCAATAAAATAGGCAGTAGCAGCTTCTGGACCTCTAGCTCTTTCGATAAATGTATTTGCAAGTTTCTTCACTTGATTAATAACAAGTATAAGTTCTTCGTTTACTGGCAAATTTGTCAACTGCTGCAATTCTTTTTGACTTATCTCTAAACCTTTTAAATCATTTCGCACAGCTAATAATTCCTCGTTCAGATAAAAAATAAATATTTGTATACTACTATATAACAATCAAGTTTATCAACTTGATGTCAAAGCTGTGTATGTGAATTTTTTCACAAAAATTAACGTTCTGGTGAACGCGCGTTAAAAGAAATACATGGTTCATTGTAGCCAAAATTTATATCGGTCGCCAGACCCATGTATCACATTGCACGACTGGAACTCAGGTTATATTAAATAAGGCGCCTACGAAGCGTGATGAAGAGTTTTCTTAGTAAGGACTTCAGCCCTTATCTTCAAGCACTTTCTTCGTAATAATTTAGTAAAAACCTGTATCAGTTAATCAACTGCCACACTGACTACGTATAAATTGGGCATAAAAAAAGACAGTGGGCACTACCGCTAAGATTCGGTAACGCCCACGTTATATCAGATTGTGATGAAAGTTAGTAAACCACAATACAAGTTAAACTTAATTTAAAATCGGTTCGGGTCATCTAACTTGTCTTCGTAGATGTAAACCATCAATACCCTGCTTTATCCAGCTAATGCAGTCAATTTCTGATTTAAACACTTTGGGTGCCGCAATATTGTTTAAAGTTTCTGGGGTGTAATGGTCGTAAAAATATTTATCAGCTTCGTGAAAGATAATTATTAAATTTTGACGGTAGGTGTAACGATGCTTAAATACATCCTCTCTACTGGTAAAGTCAGAGTTTTTATCAAGATGTAAAGAAGCGATATCAACTATATTGTTAACACTCGTTCCGTACACCTTAGCTGGGTTATCAGCTTTATGGTAAAGACTTCGATATCCAATTTCTGCTAAAAGCTTGTACGAGTATATATTATTACCTTCTATTTGGTTAAATAGGAAGGGAATAATCAGATAACCTTTATACGAGACTGAACTTTCGTACAACAAACGACTCATATGCTGCTCCTTGAATGCACCGATTGACTTGCATGACTCAACCTGTAATATGTTTAAACACATTACAAGTCAAAAAGCTTGAGTAGACTATCTATGTTATTGGTCGATATAGATAGAAATTCATGGCAATTATTATTACCATTAGTATTTATCTATGTCATTACCAGAGATAACGACAGGCGCCTCGGTATCCTGAATGCTTAAAACATAAGCTTAAAACATAAGGTTAGATAGAGGTCGCGGCAATATTTTATTGAACAGACAACAAAGTAGGCTTTTGAAAGTAGCTACGAACTAGCTTTGTATGTCCAATTATTTCAAATTAGCATATCTAGGTAGCTATATGGATAAGGGGTTAAAAACCTCATTACTTCATTGCCTTATCCTTATCGGTTACATTTGTCTCATCTATTACATAGGTGAATGTATAGGTGAATGTAATATTGGCAACGCAAGTTAACCTATTGAACTTGACGCGAGTTGAGTCAAATAAATCTATCCAATGGGTGTAAAAATTCTGATACCGTAGCGATTAGACTAGCTGATTAACGACCTCTGCCCCTTTCCGCTTTACCTTATGATTGATATTTATATTCTTGACTTATTGGTAATTGGTCTGCTGCTATTATCAGTAACATTAGGGTCAGGATGGATTGAGAGATTACCACTTTCATTTGCTCTCATCTATCTTGTGGTTGGTATTGTTCTTGGTCCATATGCCTTTGGGCTGATTAACTTACGTAAGTCTGGAACATTTAACGCTGAACTTTTAGAAAAAATTACTGAGTTGGTGGTAATTATTTCTGTTTTTAGCTGCGGTTTAAAAATAGTTCGTCCGCTGGGAATGCGAACATGGAATATTACAATTAGGTTGATTGCCTTGCTAATGCCAATTTCAATTTTTGCAATTGCTTTAGTTGGTAAGTATATTTTGGGAATGGAGTGGGCAGGAGCTATATTATTGGGTGGAATTTTGGCGCCGACAGACCCAGTACTAGCATCGGAAGTACAGTTGACAGATGTTGAAGATAAAGATGAATTACGTTTCGGTCTGACATCTGAAGGTGGTTTGAATGACGCTCTAGCTTTTCCTTTCGTTTATTTTGCGATTCATGCACTTAAAGATAATGATTGGAACAATTGGTTAAAAAACTGGGTTGCCGTCGATTTAATTTGGGCAATATTTGCGGGTATCGTGATGGGTATTGTTGTTGCGTCTGCTGTCGTTTGGGTTGACCACAAGATACAGCGCGCGCATCCTGCTGATAGTTTAATGGAAGATTTTGTCGCATTAGGGATAATTTTACTGACTTATTCTTTAACAGAAATTGTGAACGGATATGGTTTTTTAGCTGTCTTTGTTGCAGGGTTAGTTGTTCAACGCAGTTACAGAAATCCTGAAAAACCCTTAGCACAATTAGAGTTTGTTGAGCGTATCGAAAAGTTGCTGGAGATTGGTACTATACTGGTACTAGGTACTATACTATTAGTACAACCAATGATTAACTATGCGCTCCAATCATTGATAGTTACCGTATTACTATTTTTGGTTATAAGACCTTTAGGTACTTGGGTTAGCACAATTGGTATACGCTCAAATGATTCCAGGAATCGTAAAATGGATGGACGCACGCGGTTGTTGTTAGGATGGTTTGGAATTCGTGGTGTTGGTTCGCTGTATTATCTTGCTTATGCTTTTGGCAACGGTCTAAAGGATGAACTTGGCGAACAAATTGCTTGGATAACTTATACTGTAATCGTGATTTCTGTAATTGTACATGGCATCAGTTCAACACCACTCATGAACTGGTACGAGCGTAATGTTGCTGCTAAGAAACCTAAAAAAGAAATGCCCGCTACGATAGATGAATTTGAGTAGCTTCAAATAACATTATGGGTAGATACTGTCGATTTCAAGTTAAATAATATGGCTAATATGGCTGCATCAGAAATAACGCGCGGACAACTTGAACGAACTCTATCGCAGAAGCTACAGGCTTTTTACTTTGAAAAAGTTGGGCGCCGTCCCGAAAGAATAACATGTCAGTTCTTTGACGAGAAACTGGCAATAGTACTTGAGAAAGTTATAAGTCCATCTGAACGTTTATTATTACAAGGTAAAAGCCCTGATTTAGCTTTTGAACTGCGTTTGCAACTTGATAATCAAATGAAGTTTTTGTTACAACCATTACTCGAAGAGATAATTGGAACAGAGATAGTCACAATCTTAATAAAGACGGATTTAAAACATGATGTCTCCGGTATTATCGCCGTTTTGAGCGATATTCCATCGATTCGTGACCCAGAATCTATTCCCAAAATTAAGAAGGAAAAGATGGTAAATTCAAACAACGAGTAAGTACATGCTCTAAAGTTTCAAACTCGAACGGTTTCTCAATATAAGCATTAAAACCAGCTCTTAAAGTCTGTTCGTAAAAAAGATGACTCGGCAAACTTGTCAAAGCAATGATAGGAACTTGGTGGGTCCAAGCTCTCACACACCTAGCAAAATCAATACCATCCACATCAGGTAGCATCAGTTCTACTAAAACCATTGCTGGTTGGTATTCTTTAAAAATTTCTAAAGCTGCTTGACTATTTGTCGCTGTCATTACTTGAAAGCCATAATAACTAAGAAGCTTTGATGTCAGTTCCAAATTATCTGCATCATTATCAATAACTAAAATCAGCACTTCAGACCTACGTGAAGTTGATTCACAATTATAAGTGCCGTTTGTTACAAGTGTCGATTCAGTACAGCATTTACCCTGCATATTATAAATAACGTAAATAAAGAAGCTATTAACAAATACATTTAATTTGGCTTAATTCTTTTCTCAGTAGTACAAGTAGCAAGAGTTACTATTACTGAATGAAATCAGCTAAAGTTATTTGTTGGATTGCTGCGTTTGAATAATCTACTCCCACAAAAAGCTGTTTGCCATAAAAGAGCATTTATACTCAGGACTTACACAATTATTTACAAACAGGTTTTCGACGTACAGCAAGCAAAAAAGTTTTTTATCATCAAATACTTTTATAGCGCGAAATTCGTTACCGAAAGACCAACTTTAGCTTTTTTTAAGTTCTTTGTTAAGTAAATTTACATTAAACGTATACTTTTGTAAAGGAAATGAGTAGGGTGCGTGACGCTACTACATTCACAAAACGAAGCGCAAGTACTAGTAGCGTCACGCACCAACTTATAAGTACGGCCTATGCTACAGCCATTTATAATCAATCTTGATATTTCGACTGTGCATCATCTGTTCAAATAGATTTGTTGGTAAAGCTTCTTCCACTGGATAGACACCAGATTTACTAAAGCCATCAAGCAGTAACTGAACAATGCTTCCAGTTCCGGCGCCTGATGCGATTGCGGTGTTGTTATGGATTAAAGTAGAGCAATAAGTAGCAGTTTTCCCGTCTTTGATACCGCTAACTTCGGAACGTACAGCAACGCCAATACCGCTAAAGTGGTCAGTTACATCAGTCATCTTGTGGCTAACATTCGATAAAAATTCAACGCCAAACTTACTTTGTATCCAAGACTTGGGGAAAACGTTAGCAGCGATCCAAGTCAAATGGTTGTAAAAGTCGGGAACAGAGCCAAACTTAGTGATTACATTTTTAACTGTAGGAAAAGCTTTAGGTAGAGTAAAAGTTTCTGGCATATCGAACCAGTACACACCACTGCGTCCGTATGGTTTTGGAAACTCAACAGTTTCACGCTGAGTATAAGGTTTTACAACTTGCCAACGTCCGTGAATCCAGGTATCGAAAGGATTTTGTAAACCTAGAAAAGTGGTTCGCATCACAGTTACACCAGCGCCACCTGAACCAGCAACTAAATAGCTTAAATGAATTGTTTCCGCTGTATCAAATTGTTCAACATCATGGCGTACCATACTGTTGGATATACCAGGAAATATTCCAGTATTCACGATTGCTGTAACACCAGCAGAAGCAGCATCTTCGTGGTACTTTAAAGCTTTAATAGTAAAAGAGCGATGGTCGCTAACATCAAGATAATTTACACCATATTGGATACAGTATTGAAGCACTTTCGCATCGCGATAGTGAAATGGACCAGCACAGTGAACAACAATATTTGAATTAGATATAGCTGTGCGTAGCTTATCATCCTCGGCTAAGTCTAATTCTAAAAATTGCAGGCGCCCATCCAATGGTTTAGTGGCAGGACTACGACCAGTAATAGTTACCTCCGCTTCAGTATAAGCGACAATATCCTGAGCAACGCTGCTACCAATCCTTCCTCGTCCACCAAGAATTAAAACCCGCTTCGTCATAATCCTACAAATTAGCTACGCTGTATACATTTCATCAGGTTTTAGAAATATTTTCATCAGTAGTTAGTATGACCTGAGATTATGCACTAAGTTAGAAGTTACCTAAAAAAGGGCGCCAACAACTACCTATGAGTTACCTTTTAGCACAGCTTCCATAGTTGACTTGATAGAACTTGCTGTTTTTTTCAAGGTTTGAGTAATAGGCTGATTTATTTGTAAAAACATTTGCGCGCAGTTGCGTCCAGGTAGTCCAGATATCGAGCCACCCGGATGCGTGCCGGCGCCTGTCAAGTACAAATTGTTAATAGGGGTTTTATAATTAGCAATTTCTGGTAACGGACGGAAACACAGCATTTGCTCAAGTGTCATATCAATATGGTAATAATTTCCTCCGTAAGTTCCCAACCTTTGTGCTAACTCTGCTGGACTTTCGACATGACGGGCAATAATTGAGTGTTTGAGATTAGGCGAATATTCAGCCAGTTTATTTAATACTCTATCAGCGACTTTATTCTTCAATTCATCCGTCCAACCAGTACCTTTTAACCCTGTACCCTCAGCACCAGCTATTTGGTACGGTGCAAAAAACTCAATCCATAAAGTATGCTTACCAGGTGGCGCCATTGAAGCATCGAGTCCTGTAGGCATAACTACATACATAGACGGGTTTTCATCAGGTATTTTACCTAAAGTAATCTCACTATGGGCTTGTTGTTACCTGCAATATCTACTATCGACTTAGGCGCCGCATTGAAAAACGGTGTAACTGCTTTGATAAACCGCTGCCAAAATTCAATATATTCAGCATACCCCTTGGCATCAGACTCACTAAAACGGGCAATTTCTGCACATGTTTTTTCCACAGACTGATGTGCTAAAAAATACTTACCATCTGGATGTGGGCAAAATACTACTGGGTCACAAGTTAAGTATTCTAAACCATATTTGTTTAGTTCTAATTCTTCGATTACAGGTCCTAAGAAAATAAATAAGTGATTAATCGCACAAGGGTTAAATTTAAAACCAGGCGCCTCTTCAGGTAAAAGTTCTTCAGTTGTGGCGCCTCCTCCAGGTATTGCGCGTGCTTCAAGCAGTAGGACGCTGTACCCTGCCTTGAGGAGATAGGCGGCGCATACTAATGCATTATGTCCGGCACCGATTATTACAACATCGTATGCTTCCATCGTTAAGTAGTAAATAATAAGGTATATTCACTGATGTTAAGAAGCATGTAGATAAGTTTACTCTTTCGCGAGTTATACAAATCACGTATTTAACTTATTTTTCGTTTTTTTTAAGGTTTTATTCTTTTTACCACAGATAACTGTAGCACGGGCGTCTCGCCTGTGCAGTCATGTATTTTTATTTACCACAGAGGCACAGAGATAGCAGAGAAATTAACCACAAAGGCACAAAGTACCCAAAACTGAGGATGAAAAACTAAAACGTCTATTTTGCCTCTAACTATAGTAGCTTCGTCTTCTGATGTTATTTCGATTTCTTTTTCTGCTGCTAAGTAAAATGGAGGACGGTAGAAACCAGAGAGTTTTAATATAGGCGCCAAAACGACCATTTGAACTAGTGGTTCTAGCAATGGATATTTCGATAAGTATAAGTACTCAGTCTTTACTTCATCTAATGCTTGTTTTTCTTGTTGGTTTAATTCTGGTAGGTTATCTTGCCATTCATGGAAGAAGTTTTCATCGTCGCTACGTTCTAACTCAAATTATTCACTTAGTTGGGCAAGTGTAACGTCTCTAGCTTTGAAAATTTCTACCATAAAATTTAATTAAACTGATATTTTACTAGAAATAATTGTCTTAAATGGTTCAGCTAATATTCCAATAATTTTGTCTATTTGCGTAATAAAATATTCGGTTCTATCAATTGTAACGGTTTGTGCTTGAAGTTTTAAAAATTTCCATAGTGTACCAGTTGATACGGCGCCATATATTGTTTGAATCTGCCCTTTACGCTCGTTAAATATTTGAGCAGCTAACATTTCTGCAACGCATTGTCCTAAACCCTGTTTCAAGTCGTTGTCTTTGGCTTCAACTAATGTAATAACTGGCGCCGTGATTAATAATTGGTTTTCTGATGCGCTCAATATAAAATCACATAAACCATTCAGTCCTCTGCTGTCATCTACATTAAAATAATTTCCTGAGAAATAACCTATTTTACCTTGGAAGATTCTTCTAATTTCTAAAAGCACTGGAGTTAATATTAGTTCAGACCTTGCTTTCTCTGTACTGATATTGGTGGCAAGTTCTAAAGTTTCTTCTAAAGCGTCTTTGAGTTTTTGGGATGGTTGTATAGGGCTGATGTTGGCAAACAGGTTATGGCTTTCCTCAAGAGTTAGGTTTAAGTCATTAATTGCTTTATCAAGGGTTTTAAAGTCGCTGTATGGCATTTTAATTTATTATATTTTTACCTTGTAGAGACGCGATTAATCGCGTCTCTACATCTGGATTAACGTTTGATATTTTTATTGTATGTGCAGGCAAGATGCCTACACTACAAGGGGTTAATTTATTTTGAAGACTGAGGAGACGGTGGAAGCTATGGCATCTCTTGCGTCTTTGAGTGTTTGGGCTATGGGGCGGTGTGTTTGGAGGAATACCCGCGCGCAGTTTCTTCCTGGCATTCCTGATATTGAGCCGCCTGGGTGAGTACCTGCTCCTGTTAGGAATAGGTTTTCGATGGGTGTTTTGTAGTTTGCTATTTCTGGTAATGGACGGAAGAATACCATTTGGTCTAGGGTCATGTCGATATGGTAGTAGTTACCTTTGTAGGCGCCTAATCTTTCTCCTAGTTCTGCGGGACTTTCTACGCGACGCGCGATGATGGAGTTTTTTAGGTTGGGTGAGTATTGTGCGAGTTTATCAACTACTTTGTCGGCAACTTTGTTTTTTAATTCGTCAGTCCAACCTGTACCTCGCAAACCAGTACCTTCGGCGCCTGCTATTTGATATGGTGCGAAAAATTCAATCCATACTGTGTGTTTTCCATCTGGTGCCAAGGATGGGTCGCGGAAGCTTGGCATGACTACATACATTGATGGGTCTGCATCAGGAATTTCTCCAAGTGTACACAAACTATGTGCCCTTTCAACGTGTGTCATCGAGTCGGCAATTAATATTGACCCTACCAAATATTCGTCTCGATGTTCGTGGTTAGGGAAATGTAAGGGTTTATCTATGGCTAAGTCAATTTTAAGAATTGTCTCGTTATTATTGACGATACGACGTTCTAAGCGTTCTCGCAAATTTTCGTCGGCAGCATCAACATCGCTAGCATCCATCAGTTGTAGAAATACTCGTTTGGCATCGATATTAGAAATTACACCATATTTGGCACGATATTCGTTACCACCTACTGCTCGAACACCAACCGCTTTACCGTTATCAACTAGCACTTTCTCTATGTGTTGGTCACATAAAATTTTACCGCCTAAGCTTGTGACTAGGTTTACTAAGGCTTGCACCAAGGCACCTGTTCCACCGCGCGGACGTGCCATACCTGGTTCATGACGCATTGCCATCATCATTACACCAATGGCGAGGTTTTTCTGTGAAGGTGGCGCCCCTAATTCTGCGGCAAGTCGTGATAATGGTGCTTTGAGAAATTCTTCGTCGAACCATTCGTTAAGAATATCTTCTGCACTGGTTAACATGGTACGGACAAAATCTAAAGTTTTATTCGGGGAACCTACTACCGAGAATAAATCTTTAATTTTGGCGATATCATAATTACCAAATATATCTATGACAGACTTTGGAGGAGCGTTGAACATTGGTATCATTGCACCAATGGCGTGCTGCCAGTAACTTGTAAAGTCTGCGTACTTCTTAGCATCGCGCTCATTATAACGCGCGATTTCAGCACAAGTTTTTTCTACTGACTTGTGACCTAAAAAGTATTTTCCGTCTGGATGTGGGCAAAATACTACTGGGTCGCACTCCAGATACTCTAAACCGTATTTCTCGAGTTCTAACTCTTGAACTACTGGTCCAAGATGAATAAACTCGTGGTCTATGGCACATAGGTTAAATTTAAACCCAGGCGCCTCTGGTATACATTCCTCGGTTGTTGCGGCGCCACCTGGTACAGAGCGCTTTTCGAGTAAAAGTACGCTATAGCCAGCTTTGAGTAAATACGCAGCGCACACTAACCCGTTGTGTCCGGCGCCGATAATCACCACATCAAACTCTTGCATAGTTTATATTTTGATAAGGAATAACCTTTAACAACAGTAAAAAGTTATTTGTGTGCTTACATCTTTCGCGAGTGATATAAATCTACCATAAAGGGTAGATTTTATGATATATCTTATGGTGGTCTTTTTCCTTTGTGACCTTCGTGTTCTTTGTGGTTTATTCTTTTATAAAAACCGCAAAGGCGCAAAGAACGCAAAGGAAGATGTTATACAGAGTTTACTTAAACTTATTTAATATTATTTTATGACAGAACTTCAAAAATGGAAGCTTTTACAGTCAGAGATGGTTATTAATCATCGTTGGTGTAAAGTTAGACGCGATGAGATTGAGTTACCAAATGGAAAGATTATAGATGATTTTTTCGTACATATTAAACCCGATATTGCTTTTGTGTTAGCAATTACTCCTAATCAAGAAGTTATATTTGTTAGACAGTATAGGCACGCAATACAAGATTTCTTTATTGAAATTCCCGCAGGAGGTTTTAACTCAGACAAAGAAGATGCTTTATCAGCAGCGTTGAGAGAGTTAGAAGAGGAAACAGGTTATGTGTCGCAAGACATTAAAAAAATTGGCACACTTTATAGTAGTTCAAGTAAAGATACAAATCAACTACATTTGTTTTTAGCACAAAACGCAGTCAAAGTCAGTGAGCAAAATTTAGATATTACAGAAGAAATTGAAGTTTTGCTAATTCCTATTGGTGAAGTATTAGGTAAAATAGAAAGAGGTGAAATTTGTGTAGCGTGCAGTGTTGCAGCTTTATTATTAGGATTAAATTTTTTAAAAACTCAAAACTAACAACTCTATAAATACTTAACGAGCAAGACCAAAGTTATAATTAGTCATTGTTACTCCAAAGGCGCCTTGTCAAAAAAAACAACTATCCGTTGCAAATCTACCATTAATTATATTTCTATGACTATCGCTCAAATCTTTAATGTTGCTAATGTAATTGTACTACCATTTTGGGCTTTGATGATTCTATTGCCAAAATGGAAAATTACTCAAAAGGTAATGGAGTCTTACATTCCATTTATTCCCTTAGCGCTAACGTATGTATATTTATTTGTCAGTAGTATTACACCGGAAAATGCTCAAGCTCTATCAAACCCACAATTAGCGGATATTGCTAGATTTTTTGCGAACGAGACAGCAGCAGCTACAGGATGGATTCATTTTTTAGTAATGGACTTATTTGTAGGTCGATATATTTATTTGGAAGGGCAAAGAACTGGAGTTTGGACATTTCACTCGTTAGCGCTGTGCTTGTTTGCTGGACCAATGGGTTTGCTTTCGCATATCCTGACTTATTGGGTTAGTACTAAGTTTTTGGCAAGCAATAACAATACATCTGTTGCTGATACTTCCACTCAAGCATAAACTTATGCGACTAGTGGTCTGTGTCAAAAGTTCTGGTCGGCTCACGGCATCTCGCCTGACCGGACGCACATCTGGGACAGATATGCTACAACGCCCCAAAATTTTATGACACGAACGACTAATACTCCATATGATTAATTATGAAACGGGCAGGGATGCCCGTTCCACACTATCTTTTCCACTGCTGCAAAATATACGAGTAAAACCAATCTTTATCAACTTTGTCCATTGCTAGAATCTTTCTTCCTTTTTCGACAACTTTGGTTCTGCCCTGACTTTTACCCTTTGCAATAACTTCTGTTTCCAGTTGTTTTAATTCAAAAGCTTCTGGATGACCTAAATATGACGTTGCTAACACGTCCCAGGCGTAATAATCTTGAGAAATTACTAAGGCATAACACTGTCCTGCTAAATCAGATATATCATATTGGCGCTGTTTGCCAATTTTTTGTACAAATTCAGGTGTTACTGGAACATTATTAGTAATGTCTAGGGCACATACAATAATTTCTATTGAACTTTCCCACACGCGCGCTACAGCAACAGGATCCCAATAAGCGTTCCACTCAGCAGAACCATCTTGTCCAGATTCCCAATTTTTTTCAACGTTGCCACCAACATTTAAGGCACCTCCCATCCAAATGAGGCGCCGAATTTTACTTTCAATATATGGTGCTTTATCTAGTGCATACGCGAGATTTGTTAAAGGTCCCGTTATCAATAACGTTACAGGTTGTGATGCTGAATGTAACGCGCGTATCATAAAGTCTTGACCCGGTTCCGTAACCAAGGGTGTTACATATGTATCGCGCTGGTTAAGAATTGGAAGGTTATCAATAACAAACGAGTCACGACGGTAGAGATAAGGAAAAGCATTGATACCACGTACAGTACTTTCAGCTACAGGAATATGAGAAAAACCCATTAAGTCTAAGATTTTCCGAGTTGCGCTAACTGCAGGTTGAATGTAACAGTCCGCAGGAGTGACGATAACACCAATTGGTTCAACATGTTCCATCGTCATTAGCAGCATAACAGCAAGAAAATCATCAACGGCGCCATCGTGGTCTAATAATACAAGTTCTTTCATCACTCCGCTCCTCGTAAGGTGCGTGACACTACTAGTTCATTGGTTTTATTTTACAATTGTTATGGTGTCACGCACCCTACCTCCTAACTTCTATTCCTCTCTCTGTAAGAAAAGTGTCGAACATGTATCTATCAGGAAGCGATGGCTGGGCGCCTGGTCTTGTGGCAGCTATTGCACCTGCTGCGGTGCCCCAAGTTACACAGTCGCGTAAAGATAAGTCGGTAGCTATAGCTACTGCAAGTCCACCATTGAATGCGTCACCCGCAGCAGTTGTGTCTACTGTTTGTACAGGAAATGCTGGTATAAAAAAACTTTCTTCTTTAGTAGCACAATAGGCTCCTTTAGCACCAAGTTTGATAATGGCACATTTGACACCACGCTGTAATAATATCTGGGCAGCTTTTGCCGCTGACTCTTCCCCATCTACAGGAAAACCAACAAGTTGCCTTGCTTCGATTTCGTTGGGTGTAATTATGTCTACTAAAGAATATATTTCGTCAGGTACATCTAATTGTACTGGGGCTGGGTCAAGAATAACTTTTACTCCTAAATCCTGGGCGACTTTGGCAGCAGCAACTACAGCGCTCATCGGAACTTCAAATTGTAATAATAATACTTTTGCCCGTGGTAATAAATTTGATAATCGTTCAACATCTTCATTATCTACAAGTCCATTGGCGCCAGGAATAACAATTATTTGATTTTCCCCTGCGTCATCAACGGTGATAATGGCAACGCCAGAACTCGCCGAAGCCTCTATCGATACGTTGTCAGTTCGTACACCCGCAGCTTGTAAACTGTTTATTAGCTCGGCGCCAAAACTATGGGCACCAACACGTCCGACAATATATGTAGTCACTCCCAAACGGGCAATGGCAACAGCTTGGTTGGCGCCTTTACCCCCATGTGCTTTGAAAAATTCCCTCCCCAGCAGCGTTTCGCCTGCAACGGGCAACCTCGGTGCTGTTGCTACTAAGTCGATATTTATGCTGCCGAAGACGATAACTGTCATAAAAAATTGATTTTCTAATTTTCGCGCTCCAATGGCACTATACTAACGGACACAAACAATTTGCTTCAAATGCCTAAGTACCCTCATTATTACTTTGATAATTAATTTCATGCGTATAAATACTTTATTTAATGTATTTATAAGAACTTTTATTTTTCAAGTATGTTATTTATAGAATATATAATAATCTTGGCAGCACTGGATTCAAGCCACTGTCTTCACCTTAGTATCGACGAACCAAAATAAACATGATAATCATTAATAAAAAATTAGCTTAATTATGAAAAAAAGTATCGTGATTAGTGGCATCGTATTTTTTATTGCTGGTATAAGCACACAACCTTTTGCCATACCTGTCAATGCTAAAACTCCCACTGTTAAACCTACCGCTAATAAACAGCAACCTAGTACAACAAAAATTACTTCTACTGTTCAACCACAAGTCTCACTACTTTCTGCTGGTGCCGAACCACGTCAAGAACTTCGTATCAAGCCAGTTGTGGGTACAAAAGAAGTTGCGGACATGAAAATGAATATGGACATGGCAATGTCTATAGAGGGCAAACCTTTACCTACTTTCAAAATACCTGCAACAATTATGAAGACTGATGTTGTAGTTAAAAAGGTTGAACCCAACGGCGATATCCATTACGAATTTAGTTATACCGATGTTGATGTCCAAGGTGATACATCATTACCACCAGCAGCTATTAGTCAGATGCGTGGAGAAATCAAAAAGCTGACTGGAATGAAAGGTATGGTAATAGTTGATAGTCGTGGACAAACCAAGCAGGCAAACTTAAGCTTTCCTCAAGGTACAGACAGTAACCTCAAACAGTATATCGACCAATTTTCAAATTCTTTACAGCAGCTATCAGCACCTTTTCCACAAGAAGCTGTTGGTGTTGGCGCCAAATGGCGTACCAGTCAAGTTGTTAATGTTAGTGGCATGACAGTTAATCAAACCGCTTCGTATGAGTTGGTTAGTATTAAAGATGGTGTTGCGACTTTAAATATAACAATTGAACAGCAAATACCTGGCAAACAAAAATTGAACCTGCCAACATCACCACAGGGAATGACGATGACTGTTAAATCATATAACGGTAAAGGTCAAGGGCAAGCGCAAATCAGTATGAATAAGTTAATGCCAGTTAGTTCAAATGTATCTTTAAATGCTAATTCACAGTGGGGAATGACACAGCCGAATACAAAGAAGGAAACGACGATGAACCAGCAAATATCAATTCAGATGAATATTGACTCGAAGTGATTTATCCCTATTTATTTAGAATGGTTGAGCTTGAGTACTTAAATCGATAAGATTTACGATTATTAGTCCACAACTATAAAATCTAAAACAAAGCGTCCAAACTATAGGGGAGGGGTGTCCTGAATGTCCGAAGTGGAAACCGATGAAACTCGTGAAGAACGCATCAAGAACGAAATACTCGCTGATGCCGAAGACAAAGAAGACCGCGCGATGGGGTGGTATTATTACCTAGACGATTGCCTAAATTTCCCATTCAATGCCAAATGGGCGAAGAAAGGACGTAAAGGAACCGCTCCAGAAAAAGATGTTGAGGTCTTGGCGATGGCAACCGAGGAAGAGTGCTTGCGCGACATGCTCGTGGAAGTAGTTGAAGTCGGTGGCAAAGATGAAGATGTTGAGATCGCGCGTTTAACCGATTTGAAGGTACTTGATGCGGATAGCGACACTCAGGAAGCACTAGATGATTGGTACTACTGGGTAGCTAAAGGTTACAAGTTTTAATCTCAGTTAATTTCAGTAGCTAGTTTAGAAACGATAGCTCAAAACCCGGTGACTTGTATCTTGGGAACCGGGTTTCTTTTTTGGAAATGATATAACATAGCTGTGAAACGCCGAGTAATAACGAAGTTATGCCATTTAATATATTGAGTTTAGATGGGGGTGGAATTCGCGGAATAGTTGCGGCGAAAATGTTATCTATTATTGAAAAAGAAATAAATAAACCGTTAAATGAGTATTTTCAGCTAGTTGCTGGAACTTCAACTGGTTCTATTTTGGCAGCAGCGATAGCAAGTGGGCGCCGCAGTGAGGAAATAGTTGATTTATACAAACAGCAAAGCTCGATTATTTTTCCTTATAGAAAACGTTTTACTCTTAAACGTTTACCCTTAATTTTTAAACATGGTATATCTGCTCCTAAGTATTCGGAAGCTGGTTTGATACAGGTACTACAAGGTGTTTTTGGAAGTACAACACTTTTTGACATAGGTGTACCACTGTTATTAATTATATCTTTTGACACTATCGAGCGGGCGCCTATTATTTTCAAGAGTTGGCGGCAAGATAAAGGTTATGGAGATGTTCCATTATGGGAAGTTTGTGCTTGTTCAGCATCGGCGCCAACTTATTTTCCCGCACATAAACTTGATAGACGAGTAAATGGAACCGCCCAAGATGGGTATAATCAAGCAATTATACTCGATGATGGCGCTGCCTCAGTCGATAATATCTATAACAACCTGCAAATTAGTATTATTAATGGTACAGGCAGTTCACAAACGCGCACTATTAAAAAATACATCGGCTCAACTCGCACCTGCACAGTATATCCAGCATGGGAAAAAATACCAGATAGAACTTCATTTTATTCAATCAAATCATTGTACTCAGCAATCGATGGAGGAGTCGCAGCAAATAACCCCTCAAGCTGTGCAGTCGCCGAAGCTTTAAGATTAGGATATCCCATTAGTGATATTCGTGTTCTCTCTATTGGAACTGGAGAACGCACGCGCGTAATACCCTTTGAAAAAGCTCAACACTGGGGGTTAATTCAATGGGCACAGCCATTAATTGGTATACTTTTTGACGGTTCATCTGAAATCTACGAGTATATAACTAAGCAAATAGCTCATCAGCGTATACTACGACTGCAATTTAAGCTTGATAAAGAACTTACTGGAAAGAGACTCAGTGACGACATTGATGATGTAACACCAGAAAATATTAGCAACTTACTCGAAGCCGCACAAGTCTATATGCAGCAACCAAATATACAAACATCCATACGTAAATTTCTCACAGACTAAGAAACTAGTGTTTCATGTCAAAACTTTTGGTGTGTTCTCTCTTCTTAATTCTTCCTTTGCGTCCTTTGCGTTCTTTGCGGTTCGTTTTTTCTACTCCCAAATTTAATGACATACTAGGTTTTCCACAAAGTTTGTAAATAAATAATAACTACTGTTAAATTCATCACTAGCTTATATAGCTATCCTTGATTATCATAAAACATATGTGATACATGTCTACGCATAATAACTGTACTAGTCTGTATTTTTTTGTGCTAGTAATAAAATACACAATTTAACAAAACTAATTGATTCAGATGAAAAAGATAATAAAAATGAGCATAGCAGGCGCCGCTATCGGTACACTGTTGTATAGTCCGTCTGTAAACGCGAAAAGCATAAAACATTCACCAGCTAGAGTAGAGCAAGCTAAATCGATACAGACACGCAACGTATCGAATGCAGTATTAGGATTCAAAAATAGCATTGCGTTTCTAGAAAAGAAGCTTATTCAAGCAACTACTAACCAAACAAAGCAAAATTCTCCAGTACCATTAACTGAGTCAACAACTTCAAGTCCAGAAATTAGCCCAGTTGCCGAATTTTTCCCTGCAAACACTCCACTTCTTGCTTTCGTCAACACTTCTTCGGAAACATGGGCAAGTTTAAACCGTTTTCATTTATTCCACATGATACAGCAGGGGATATCAAAGTTTTTACCAAAGGGTGCAAACACAAACTTTGATTACGTTCGAGATGTACAGTCTTGGTTAGGAGAAGAAGTTGCTGTTGGAATTTTACCCAAAGTTGGAAATACTGCTGCAACAATGGAGTCTAACTCTGTAATCATAGCTTCTATTCAAGATTCCGCGCGATTACAGTCGTTCATTGATGTAATTCAACAAGATAAGCAAAAAGTCAAAGTTAGAAAATATAACGATGCGACTATCTACGAAATAAATACTACTCCCTTACCTGTTTCGAGTAAATCAAAACCAAGTATGTTAGTGGTAGCATCTTTGGATGGACATGTCGCTCTGGGTTTAAGCGCTAAACCAATTGAGCAAATAATCGATACTAAGAGCGCAAATGTAGATAAAATTGGGCAAAACTCTGAATTTCAAGACTTTTCTCGGCGCCAACGTACTGCAAAAGCCTTGTATTCAATGTACCAAAATCCTTACGAGTACGTTGTTGTGTTTAATGATTTGATTAAAGATTTATCTAAGTTAAGTGAATATAAATCTTTACCTAACTTAACATTTCTCAAACCAGAAAACTTTAAACAATACAAAGGTATTTATAGTTCAATCACATCTCAACCTGAAGGGTTACGCTTTCAAGTCCAGACTTTTTTAAACCCAAATCAAGATAAACTCAAGTCAGGTAAAGGAGAACAAACTATTGTCTCTCGAATGCCTGGTGTCACGTATACCGCTTTAACTGGTAGTAATGTTAGCTTGCAGTGGCAGATTCTAACAAATGTATTAACTGCTTCTATTCCCGAATACAGTAAAGGGTTGAAAGAGTTCCGAAGTTTTGTTAAGACTTTTACGGGTTTAGATTTTGATCAAGAAATTCTTGGCTGGATGGATGGGGAATATGGCTTTTTTCTCTATCCAACTAAAGGAGGATTTTTTCAGATAATTAGTCCTAATTTTAATTTGGGTGTTGGTTTAGTCGTTAAAACCAGTAATCGTACTCTTGCAGAAAGTACTCTCAACAAGTTGGGACAATTAGTTAAAACAAATACGAATGGTGAAGTCGTAGCGAAAACTAGTAGTATAAAAGGTCAAACTGTAACTAGTTGGGATGCTCCTACTGATTCGTCTAGAAGTCTACTTGCTTATAGCTGGGTAGATAAAGATACTTTAATCATGACGAGTGGATATGGAGCAATTACTGACTTGCTTCCTCAACCGAAGGTGCCGCTTGCTTCAAATTATAATTTTTCTAGAGCTACAACTTCACTTCCTTATCCTAACGAAGGATATTTTTACGTAAATACTGGGTCTTTTCTATCGTGGGTTTATGCTTTTGTTCCTATTGAGTACCAGAATAATGAGTATTTCAAAGTGTTCAAACAAGCTGCCGGCTCAGTTCATAGTCTTTCTGCGACTACAAGTAGAATCAATAAAGAAGATAATGCTGGTGAACAGTTTGACTTTTTAATGACACTGGCGCCGACGCGAAAATAATAACAACAATAGTATTTATGAACTAAGTAAATATTGTGTACTTTGCCTTGCCTTGGTGCTTGGCACGGTACATTGCAACATCAGCGTCGTGCATTAGATTGCCTGGTTCTTCATGATGTTTTGAACTTAGAGCAATTCCGATACTAGCAGTACTAATAAGCTCGTGTCCCCTAAGATGTAATGGTTTCTTTAGAGAGTCTTGAATGCGTGTGGCAACATTCGTTGCGTCGCTGACATCTTTAATATCTTCTAGTAATATCGCAAACTCATCACCACCAAACCGAGCAACTGTATCACCACTTCGTAAACACGAATCCAAGCGTTGTGCGACTTCAACGAGTAAATCGTCCCCTACCGCGTGTCCATAGTGGTCGTTTATTCCTTTAAATCCGTCCAAATCTAGAAACATGACGGCAAAATGATAATTATTTTTTCTTTTCGCGCGCTCGAAAGATTGTCTTAATCGGTCTAAGAATAAAACTCGATTTGGTAACTCAGTTAGTGCGTCGTAAAAGGCATTGCGTACCAAACGCGCTTCCACTTGCTTGCGCTGTGATATGTCTTGAAACACTAGAACGGCGCCTGTAATTTTACCGTCGGTATCGCGAATTGGAGCAACATTATCACCAACGGGAATAGACTGACCACTTCTATTAATCAACACACAGTTGTTTGGTAAATCTAATACTTTACCTTGTTTAATCGCTTGCCTGACTAAGTAGTCTAATTCATCTCCTGTATCATTATCTACTAAACTCAATACTTGTGTGATGTGTTTGCCGATAACTTCTTCCTCTTTCCAACCAGTTAGAGCTTCTGCAATTCGGTTCATTACTTGCACTTCTCCACTGATATCAGTGATAACTACAGCGCTACCCATACTGTTAATAACTGTCAGCATCTGCTGCTGTTCTATAGCAAATTTGTCTTGAATATGATGTTGATAAAGTGCCATTTCAATAGCGTGATATAAATCTTTCTCTGTAAACGGTTTAAATAGATAGTTTGATGGTTCGCGCAATCGATTTTGATATAAATTCGGTTGTGCTGTATACTCTACTAAATACAATACAGGAATATGAAAATTTTTCCGGATAATATCACCTGCTTGAATTGCATCAATTTTTTCAGTTAAGCAAAGATCAATTAGCACTAGATTAGGTTGCGTTTCAGCTACTTTTTGAATCGCTTCTAGAACTGAATCAGTTATATCAGAAATCGCATACCTTGACTTTTGTAAACTATTCCTAATATCTATAGCGAGAACTCTAGAGTCCTCTACAACTAGGATTTTTGGGCAGTTCATGCTAAAATCACCTGCTAAAATCGGTTCAGATGCCGTTAACAAGATGAACCATTACTAAAGGATTTTTACTCTATCATAATTAATCACAATACTACTTACATCATCTATTGGCGTAAATGTAAGTGTAATCTTATATTAAGCAGCTTTAATTTGATCAAACTGTTAATTTAGTTACCTTGCTCAATTTGAACTATGCAACTATTATCAAGCTATTTCAACAACTTCTTTTGTAGCGTTGTATAAAAGATATCATGATTATACCTATGAGTTATTAATTAAAAATACATGTGTCATTCGGTTTTTACTTAGTTGGATAAAAACTATTATAGTAGCATTAAAAGCTGTTGTGGTTGATTTTCAGTATTGCATATCAAAAAGAACCTTGTTTATAAAAGTTAAAGAAAAGAGTTCAATAAAATATTAAACAACTAGTGAGTACAAAAATGGTATTTACAACACAATATTTATGTATCAAAAAACCGGGTAAGTTTAAAAACCCGGTTTCTGTGGTTTAGGCTTTGGTTCGCGTGACTTCGAGGCTAATTTTGCCGTCAAAGTCGGGAATTGGCGCCGCAGGTTTACTAAGAATGACCTGTACTTGGGTAATAGAGCTACATTCAGCTAGAATAGAGTCAGCAATTGTCGAGATTAGCTTTTCAATCAGTGCGAACTTTGATGTTTGTATCAGATGCTTCACTAAACTAATCACGCTACGGTAATCGAGAGTATCCTCAATGGCATCAGTTTTTCCTGCCTTAGAGATATCTAGCCACAACTTAACGTCAACTTCAAACCATTGCCCCAGTACTTGCTCCTCTGGCAAATAGCCAGTGTAACCATAAGCGCGAATACCTGTAACATGAATGTTGTCCATATACGTAATAACGGTAAGAACGTTAAAATTAGCATTTTGGATTGTAATAAATATTAGGTAATATTGATTTGACCAATGCTGTAATGCCATTTTTTAGCAATACAAATGAACTGTGGGCTTTTGTGCTTGTTGAAACCTTGAGAAGGTTAGGATTGACTTGTGCAGTGATTTGCCCTGGTTCTCGCTCAACTCCTCTAGCTATTGCCTTTGCTAGGGTGCCTGATATTGAAGTAATTCCAATTCTTGATGAACGTTCTGCGGCATTTTTTGCACTTGGAAGGGCAAAAGCGACGCAGAAACCTGTAGCAGTTGTTTGCACTTCGGGTACAGCGGGGGCAAATTTTTATCCTGCGGTAATAGAAGCATATGAAAGTTGTGTACCGCTATTGTTGCTAACTGCTGA